>SKMG01000104.1 GCA_007121175.1 Trueperaceae bacterium
CCTACCCATCGAGTAGCCGCTGGACATCCTCGAGCAGTTCAACGAGGTGTCGACGTTCAGACTCCGACAGCGCCGCCACACGCCGCCGCGAAAGCAACCGCCTCGTAGCGTTGAGAGCGAGCACCATACGCTCACCGACCGAGCCCTCGACCGTGTCTTCCGAGCGGATCTCCGTGATGCGCCTGCGGATCTGGCTCAGACTCAGACTCTGATCGATCGCCTCACGCAACAGCGCATTGCGCGCTTCGACCGGCTCCACGCGGGCGATGGCTTGAGCCTTCGTGAAGGCCAGTTGCCCAGTGCGGACCGCTTCCAAGAGTTCTTCGGGGAATGAGAGGATCGGCACGCGGTTGACCAAGAACGATACTGGCGTGAACCGCCCTAGTCGCTCGAACAGTTCGACAGCAACGTCCAACTGATGCGCGTCGACATCGGCTTCGCCACTACGACCGCGCTCCTGCTGGTAGATCGCCTGGAGCAGCGCGAGGACGCCGGCGCGATCGAGGTCGAGCGTGAGGCCGAGCAACGCCAGGACCGCCTCCGTTTCCTCGACGGCATTGAGGTCCTCGCGCTGGAGGTTCTCGATGATGGAGATCTCGAGAGCCTCTCGATCGTTCAGTTCGAGAACGATCGCCGGCACATGTTGCAGGCCAGCGTCCTTCGCTGCCCGGGTCCGCCGCTCGCCCGCCACGAGCTCGTAGCCACCGTCGACGCGTCGCACGAGCACCGGCTCCAGCACGCCTCGCTGGCGGATCGACGTAGTGAGGTGTGCTAGCGCCGTCGGATCCATGTGGTGGCGCGGTTGCTGCTCGTTGAACCGAATGGCATCGATCGAGATCTGGGCCGGCGGCGTCGGAACGTCCGGCCGATCGCCACCGAGATCTCCCAGGATAGCCTCGAACACCGCCGCCCGGTCGATGTCGTTGCGGCGACGCCGACCGGTCATGACCGGCTCCCTAGCGCAGCGAGCAACTCCCGTGCGACCTGCCTGATCTCCTGATCGGCTTCGCTTCCTGGGGCATACACCGGAATGGGCATGCCCTTCACCTGGGCATCGCTGTAGTACGCGGGTCGGCTCGATAGGGGAGAGGAGATGGGCGCGAGCGCGGGCAGCTGTGCCGTGATGATGTCATGACTCTCACGATCGTGACGCGTTCTCCGATCGTGCTGCGTCAGCACGAACAACACGATCCCGAGGCCTGGTGCGGCCTTGCGGTACTCGCGGACCATCTTGATGACGGTCTGAATCCCGTCGAGTCCCTTGCGGTTCGTCGGCAACGGGACGACCACGCGGTCTGCAGCCACCACAGCGAGCGCTGACAGCTGGCCGAGGCTCGGCGGCGGGTCGATGAGCACGTAGTCGTAGCCTTGGAGCCGGCGCACCGCCTCCCTCAGGCGCAGTACGCCCATGAAGACGCTCAGGATCTCACGTTCGATGATGGCGATGTTCAACTGCGCCGGAATGAGGTCCATGCCATGGACCTGGCGGGGTGGCGGGAGCAGCATCTCGGCGTCGTCGACATCGCCCTCCGAATCCATGGCGCCGAGCACCGCGGGATACGCGGTGTCGGCCAAGTCGACGTCATCATCGACCCCGAGCCATTTCGTCAGGTTGGCCTGCGGATCCATGTCGATGAGCAAGACGCGGCGGCCGGACTCCGCTAAGACGTAGCCGAGGTCGCGAACGGTGCTCGTCTTGGCCACGCCCCCCGCGTGGTTGAAGAATGTCAGCACGACCATCGCATCACGTCCTGATCTGGAACCGGGCGGCGCCTTCGGTCATCCGATCTCGCATTCTAACCGGCATGCGCGCACTCGGTAGCGGCAGGCCACGAGCAATCAGCTCCGTCGATCGCCGAGATGCGCTACCGTGGGGCCGAGGCCCCCCGCCCGGACCCGAAGTACCGCCATGTTCCCACTCGGCCATAACGTTATGGCCGGACCGTGAGGTGCCATGAGCCCGGCGGCCATGCCGAGTACCTCGAATTCCCCGCTTGCTGGCCCCGATTGCGCGCTCGGACAGCACCACGCAGCAACGGCTTCTGTGGCGCACGCACCCCGGCCTTGGGAAGAAGGCCTTCGCGCGACTGCTGTGCAGACCACGACAGTGGGGTCGTCGAGTCACGACGAGAGCATACCGGGAATGCAACGGTACTCCTCGGTCCCCCCTCAAGCCATCGAAGCAATCCGGGGTGCGCAACGCTGTGCGTGTCAAGCTGACTTCTGCGCGTCGACCGGGAACTGAGCGGGACGAGCCCGGGCCCTCGAGCACGGCCCAACGCCTGCGCCGCGGTGGGAAACCTCGGGTACCGCCGCTGCGGATCGCGGCGGACATCGGTTCGAGCTAGCGAGGTGGGGAAGATCAGGGACTGATGGCACCGCAGCGGGGAAGATCTGGTACTCGCCGGGCCCAGCTCGAGGCAGCCTCGAGCTGCCTCGGAGGTCGCTCTGTCCACATGTGGCAAATGCCTCATCAGCAGTGTCGTGACCGCTCCATCATCACGCTCGACATTGCTGTGCTCTTTACGATTCAAGCTCGTCTTTACCTTTAATGGACGTTCGATCTGCGCGTCCTGGACGAGTTTCCTGAAGCTCCAGTGGGAACCGGGCGGGACCAGAACGGGAGCTAGCGGGTACTGGTGATGGAACTGGGCGGAACCGGGGCGGGAACGGCGCGGTACCGTGCGGGAAAGATGGGGTACCGAAGCGGGGAATTGGGGGTACTCAGGTTCCCCGCTTCGCGGTGCGAAGCGGTGAAGGATCTGGACCATTCCCCATATGCGGTGGTAGGCTTGTGACGACATGGCGACCCGGAAGGATGGCGAACGTGTGCGTGAAGACGCCAAGGCCGCGGACGCCGCCGGTGGGCTGACCAGAGCGCGAGGTAAGGCCGCAGCGAGGGGCGCGGGCCGGGGAGGCCGAACCGTCGGCCGACGGTCGATCGAGCGCCGCGGCGGGCGCATCGCGGTCACCCAGGCCAACCCGTTGGCGCTCAGCCGGCAGGAGATGGGCCTTTTGACCAAGCGCCTGCTCGTTCTGGCGCTGTCCGACATCACGCGAGACGATCACGATCTGGAGCCGATTCGCATCACCGCGTGGGAGTACGCTCAGATGTTCAACATCCGGGGAAAGAGCATCTACTCTCGCATCGAGGAGTCGGCTCGAGAGTTGCTCGAGCAGACCGTGCAGGTCAAGGAGGCCAACGGCGATTGGGTGATGTTCCAGTGGGTGTCCGAGGCCCGCTACGACAGTGGCCGCGACAGCCGCGACAAGCTCGCGTGCATCGAGTTGAAGATCCACGACAAGCTCAAGCCGTACCTGCTGCAACTGAGGCGTGACTTCAGCATCATCCCGACCGAGCAACTGCTCAGCTTCGAGAGCTTCAACAGCATGCGGCTCTTCGAGGTGCTCTACACCACGAGTTATGGCGGCGAAAAGCGCTTCCTGCACTTCGACGTCGATGACCTCAAGCTGCGGCTCGGGCTCGAGGGCAAGTACGACCGCTTCAAGGACTTCACCTACGTGCTCGACAAGGCGCAACGCGAGTTTGCCCTCTACACCTGTCTCACGTTCGAGTACGAGGGCGTCAAGGTCGGGCGCAAGTATCAGCAGGTCGAGATCATCATCAGCAAGAACGACGTGTTCAAACCGCGTGTTCGGTTGCCGGAGAGCATCGCCCGTCGAGTGCCGCGCGAGGCCGACGCGGAAGCGCGGTTGAAGGCGCTCCAGGCGCGCGACGCCCTCGTCGACGTGGGATGGGCCGTCGATCCTGATGGGACCGTCAGCCAGTACGGCGCCCGCCGCGTGATCGAGATCGTTCGCTACGCGAAGTCGCTCGAGCGCAAGGCCGAGACGACCGGGCGGCCGATCCTCAACCTGCCCGGCTTCATCCACAGCCTGCTGCAGCAAGGCATCGAACCGCCGGTCATCGAGCAGGAGTCCTCTGGCGAGCAGCGCCTCAGCCGCGAGGCCATCCGGAGCATCGCCGCGAGCATCAGCGACAGTTTCCACCAGCATCGTCGCCAGCGAGCGCAGAGCATCTGGAGTGAGCTGTCCTCTGAGCAGCAGGAGCTCGTCAAGACCCTGATGCAAGCGACCCTGCACCGGTTTACCCTCGAGCGCATCGAGCGTGACCAGTGGCAAGGCAGCCTGTTCGAGATCAGTCGCATCGACGTGATGGCGAGCCACGGCTTCCTGTCGCTTCCTGCCCAGCTCAGTGACGTGGCGACCTATGCCGAGCACTACGGACTGCTTCGAGACTACCAGCCCGATGACCGTCAACGGTTGTTGGCGGAACTCGACGACGAGCGCTGAGCGGGCCGATGTGCGGGCGCTTCACGCTCTACCACGACGAGGATGATCTCACCGGCCTCTTGGACGTGGCCGCGTTCCCCGTCACGCGGCGCTACAACGTCGCGCCGACGCAGCTCGTGTCGTGGGTACGCCAGCGCCCCGATGGTGAGCGCGAGACGCTGGCAGGCCGCTGGGGCTTGATCCCGGCTTGGGTCGACGATCCCAGCGTCTTCAAGGCGACGCTGATCAACGCCCGGTCCGAGACCGCGGCGGTCAAGCCCAGCTTTCGCGACGCGATGCGCCGTGCGCGTTGCGTCATCCCCGCCAGCGGCTTCTACGAGTGGCGCCGAGTCGGCGGCCGGAAGCAGCCCTTCCACGTCGTCCGCACCGATGGGACGCCGCTGCTCCTCGCCGGCCTCTACGCCGAGCGCACGGCGGAGGAGGGCGGCAACAGCGCGGCCATCTTGACCTGCCAGGCCAACGACATCATCGCCGCGATCCACGACCGCATGCCGGTCGTGCTCGCAGCCGGCGAGCTCGACCGCTGGCTCGATCCGACGCGGCAGCCGCCCGACGGCATCGGCGACCTCCTAGCCCCGTGCCCGAGCGAATGGCTGCTGGCCTACCCGGTCGATCCGCGCGTCGGCAACCCCAGCGCCGACGATCCCGGTCTGGTTGAGCCGAGACCTAACTGAGCGTATATCGTGCGCCGCCGCGATCGAGGCCTCGCAGGCGGCCTCGGACGTGCAAAGCGCTACACTGCGTCCGCAACGAAGTGCTACCTTAGGAAATGAGGTAGCAGATGCCCGTAGCGCGCCGACATCCCAACTCCAGCGCGGTATCAGCGTGAACCCGGTTCTGGCACTCGCGCTGGCCTTGGCGCTCATCTCGCTGCTCGGGACCGCCGCAGCCGCTCTGCACGACGCCCTCGCGTCGCTGGTGCGCGGCTCGAGACGGCCGCTCACAGCGCGCTCGGTAGAGGCTGATCCGCACGCCAGCACACCGCGACGTGTGATGTCGAGCGCCCACGTGCAGCGAGCTTACCCGGCGCAAGGAGAGTGCCGGTCTCAGTTCCGCCCTCCTGGAGCCGACGACCGCAGCGGCACAGCCGCGGACGTCATCGATCGGCGGTTGATCACGGTGTGCAGTGCGACGGGGCCGGGAGGCCGGCGCTTCGCTCATGAATCCAGTGCACCGCGGCCTCGAAGCCTGCTGGACGAGTCTCGCGGTGCCGCGCATCGTGCACGTTCAGGTACGTGACATCGCTGCCACGAGCACACAGCTCGGAGACGAACCGTTCTTGGGTCCGATCGTGGACGATCACATCGCGGCCACCCTGCACCACGAGCGCCGGCAGGCCGTGTCCTGAGAGGCCGGTCCGATTCTCCTGGAAGAGGGCGTAGAGGCCCGGATAGTCTATCGGCACCGTCCCGGCCCGCAAGGCCCGCGCGAAGGCCGGTGTGTACATGGCGTCGACATCGAATGGGTAGATCTGCTGCGCGCGGTCGACGCACACGCTCAAGGCTTCGCGCTGCAGCGACGGGAGCCAGCGATCCGCCAAGACCGAAGCCGCGTCGACCTGAGCGGGACCATAGATCGCGGACCAGCTCGCGAGCACGTATGGAGCGTAGAACGGCCCTTCGACGAATAGCGGCAAGACGTCGGTGGTCGCCCCATAGCCGATCATGCCGAGCAGAGGGAGCTCCGGTGCGTACCACGGGCGCAGATCGGCGGCGGCGAAGGCCGCGTGCCCGCCCTGCGAGTAGCCGCCCATCAGCACCGCATCCTGGAGTTCGCCGAGCCACGGAGCTTCGGAGAAGAAGAAGCGAGCTGCGCGAGCCGCATCGAGCATCACATGCGCCTCGCTCGCAGCATGGAAGTACGCCTGGGGGCGCATCGGGTTCTCGAAGCCGAGGTAGTCCGGGAACACCGTGACGATGCCGCGCCCGGCGTAGGGGGCGAGGTAACCACGATACTCGCCCAGCGGTTGCGGGAGCGCTGCCTCGCGTGATGGAGCACACAGGTCCGCGAGGCCGGTGGTGCCCGAGCCGAAGACGTACAGCGGTGATGGGCCCCGTGGCGGATCGACAGGCACGAAGAGCGACGCGCTGACGACGGCCAGCTCGCCCTCCAGGCCGGTGGTCACGAATCGGAGCCGGTAGAGGTCGACGTCGTTCTCGACCTCCGGCATCCCAAAACGGCCGAATGCGGCTGCAGCCCGTTGGCGAACCGTCGCTCTCGACAGCCGTTCTTCGTAGATGACCTCCACGAGGCTGCCCGGAGGCTGGGCCAACGCGGTCGGCAACGCTTCGGCCGACGCCCCATCGAGCCCGACTCGCCATGACGCTGCCAACAAGATAGTGAGCACAAACACGATCGGTAGAGCCTTGCCTGCTGGTGCCATGGGACCTCCTCGGTCGTTCACTCGCTAAGGACGCTGTCGCAGTCCGTTGGTGGGTCTTCACCGAGCGCGCGCCCGCGTATCCAGGAGAGCGCCTCCTCGAAGCCGATGTAGCGCGTCTCGTGACGCGTGCGTAGGTAGTTCGGGTAACGGACCGGGCTGCCGAGCTCGCACAGCCGCCGCACGAAGCGGTGCTGGTCTTGCAAAGGAGCGACCGGGTCATCCACGCCTTGCAGGATGATCACGGGCAGGCCGTGTTCCTGCACGCCGGTTCGGTTCGCCTCCACGAACGCATGCAGCTGCGGGTGGGTATCGGCAAGCGTGCCTGCGCGCAGCGACGCAGCGAGATCGGGCACCAGCAGTGCAGCCGGATCGCCCGGGTACTCGGCCTGCACGCCAGCGATGCACAGGCGCTGCACGTCGTTGGCGAGGCGGCTGGCATACGGCTCCTGGAGCAGGGCCTGAGGATCGATGGCTCCGTCGTAAACATCGGCGTAGGCATACAAAATCCAGGGCGCCACGTACGGGAACGCGCGCATCACCACCTCCACCTCACCGCTCGGTCCGAAGCCCAGAACCCCGGCGAGCGGGACGTCGGGCGCGTAACTCGCGGCACGATCGGCGGTCGCGAAGACCACGTGCCCCCCTTGTGAGAAGCCCGCAGCGAAGGCCGAGGTCGGAGCGAGCGCCGGGTCCATGTCCGAGAGCGCCTGCGACGCCGCTCGAAGAGCGTCGAGCACGACGTGCGCCTCGGCATCGGCGACGAAGTACGGCTGAATGCGATCCGGGTCGAAGAACCCGATGTAGTTCGGCACCACCGTCGGCAGCCCCTGGCCTGCGTACGCCAAACCGTAGGCGCCGTACGTGTCGAGCCCTCCCCCCTGGACGTACGCGCGCGACGGCGCGCAGGCGTCGACCAGACCGTTGGATCCCGGAGCGAACGCCAACAGTGAGCCGGCGTCGACGGGTTGCTCGGGCACGAACAGATGAGCCAGCGCCGTTGCCGGTTCACCGGCCGCGTCGCGCGTTTCGAAACGCATGAGGTAACTGCCGACGGCGCTCTGCACCGGTAACGGCTCGACACCGTTGTTTCGAAAACGACCCGCCGTCTGATCCCGGACCGCGCCCGCCGAGAACGTACCGCGGAAGTCCAGCTCGAGCAGCCTGCCCGGTTCCGCCCAGGCGATTGCCGAGCACAGCAGCACAACCGCGAGCGCCGCCCCGGACCACACCGTCCTCACCACCGTGCAGACTCCGGTACGTGGCCACCGAGCGTCAGGTAACGCTCGGGGATCTCCCAGATCACCACCTGGGGAGGGGAAGACCACAAGGCATCGCCGCTCAGGTAGCGGTGCATGGGCTCCCACGGGCCCAGGCCGATCAGCGTGGCTTCGATCAGGTCCGAGCCGAGCGCCTCGCGCAAGGCGCCGGCCGTGTTCCACATCGGGTCAGCACTGTACGACGTGCCCACCAGCACCACCGGTATCTGCACCTCGGCGAACAGGTCGTCCCCCGGTGGGTCGACGCCTGCCGTGGACGGGACCGCGATCAGGTCGGGCGGTGGCCCCAGCCGCTCCAGCAGAGGACCTAGGTCGAGGAACACAGTCAGATCACCCCAATGCGCTCGTGCCTCGTCGTGTTCGGTGACGAAGGCAGTGTCGTCGAGGCCCTCGAACGGAGCCCGCTCGCGCACGGTCGCCGCGATGGCCGCGGCCGCCGCCGCCGCTCCGGTTGGCGTCCAATGGGTGTCGGTGCGTAAGTAAGCATGCTGAGCGGTGAGATCGGCCAGGGCCGGTCGGACGTCGCTCGCGATCACACCGGCTGCGCGTAGACCGTGGAGCAGCGCGTCGAATCTCGCACTCGCCGCGGCCGGCAACGGCGCCGGAGCGAATGCCGGGACCATCGAGGCCTTCGCTGGGACGATGGCGACGACCAACTCGACGCCGTGGTCGGCCAACTCTGACCGGACCTCGGCGATCCGCTCCACCCAGGCAGCGACCGCCGCTTCGGCATCGGGCACGGTGTCGTACTCCTCCCGGCTGTACAACCACCCCTCGCTGCCGATCAGCACTCCTGGGCGGCCCTGCCCGAACAGTCCCACGTCGATCACGCCCCACGCCAGGCGCGAGGGCGCGAGCAGCCACGAGGTTGCGTCGAACTCGCGCTGGAACGCTTCTGCCCAGCGACCGTCCACCAGCGGCTCGCTCGGCCACTCGGTGAGCGAGGGATTGAACAAGGCGGCGACGAAGCCACCGCCGACGACGGCCAGGAAGCCGAGCGCATAGCACCAGCGCCAGCGAGAGGTCGAGGCGACACCAGCCCAAGCCCTCGTCGACGCGGTCGGTGCGTCGTCGGCATCGTGGCTGGGCGTGGCGTCGGTGTGGGTGGTCATGGGCTTCAGAACCGGAAGTACAAGAACGGCGAGAAGCTGTCAGAAACGGCGCGCATCACGCCCAGCACGAACAGCGGCAGGAGGCCCCAACGCAGGACACGACCGCCTCCCGAAGCGAAACGTGCTACCGCACCGCGCGCAGCCTCCGACCTTCCGGGGCTCGGGAACCAGATTAACGCGTACGCCACGAGAAGCGTGAAGAGCGCCCTGGGGGTGAGCTGCCAGTCGAGCTCCGCCGACAGCGCCCAGCCGTTCACGCCGAGCATGCCCGCGTAGACGTCGAAGGCCTGCGTGAGGTCGGACGAGCGGAACAGCACCCAACCGATCAGCACGAGCATGAAGGTGCCGGCCACCGACCCCAGTCGGCGGGGCCGTTCACCGGCTCCTCGCCAGCGCTCGTAGACCAGGAGTCCGCCATGCCATGCACCCCAGGCGATGAAGACCCAGGCGGCGCCGTGCCACAGGCCGCCGAGCAGCATCACCAGCATCAGGTTGATGTACGTGCGTCCGGTGCCCAGCCGGTTGCCCCCTAGGGGTATGTACAGGTAATCACGCAGCCAGCGCGACAGGCTCATGTGCCAGCGACGCCAGAACTCCGTGATGCTCGAAGATATGTAGGGACGATCGAAGTTCTCTTTGAAGCGAAAGCCGAGGATCAGACCCAGTCCGATCGCCATGTCGCTGTACCCGCTGAAGTCGAAGAAGAGCTGCGCGGAGAACGCGAGAACACCCAGCCACGCCTCCGCCGCGGTCGGGGCGGTCAGTGCAAACGCGCCGTCTGCCACCGGCGCTAGCGCGTCCGCGATCAACACCTTCTTGCAGAAACCGAGCATGAAGCGCTGCGACCCTTCGCCGACCAGGGCTGCACTGCTTCTGGGCGACTCGAGGACGTTCGCGATCGTCTTGTAGCGCACGATCGGGCCGGCGATCAGCTGCGGGAAGAGCGCGATGTAGGCGGCGACATCGACGAAGCGTCCCCGATCCGGAGCGTCTCCCCGCCACACGTCCACCATGTAGCTGATGGCCTGGAACACGTAGAACGAGATACCGATCGGCAGAACGATCGAGAGTGCCGGCAGCGGCGTGCTCCCGAGAGCGACGAGCACGGCGTTGAGGCTAGCGACCCCGAACTCTGCATACTTGAAGTACGCGAGCGTACCGAGTTGGAGGACGATGCCGAGCGCGAGTATGCGCCCCGCCGTCCGCGGTCGAGAGACGCGCCAGCGCCCCACATGATGGCCCACCAGGTAGGCGGCCACTGTCGAACCGACGAACACCAGCGCGAAGTCCAGTCGCCACCACGCGTAGAACGCGTACGAGCACAAGAGGATCCAGGCGGTCCGCCAACGGGCCGGCAGGACCGCGTACACGGCGAGGAACAGCGGCAAGAACAGGAACAGGAAGACCGTGCTGGTGAAGACCACCCGTCACTCCGCGGCGACAGCCTTGAGGTACCGCACCACCGGCCCGTCCTGACCTTCGAGCACGATGATGCTGTGGGCCACGCCGCGGTCGAACGTGCGAGCGTCGAGCGAGCCGATCACCTCGTCACCTGCGCGTACCTCGAGCGCCACCTCGGCCTCGGCCACAGCGACCGCCGCCTGGCTCCACGGCACCACGCCCGACACCACGCTCGGGCCATCGACGACCAGCAGCTCGAGCGACTCGATCTGGGTCAGGTTGTACAGTGCCAGGAGCCCGCGCGAAACGTCGATCAGGGGCGTGTCCTCGATGACCAGGGGACCGTCGACCGTGGCAACCACGGTCACGAACGTGCCAGCTTCCACCTCGACCGTGGTGACGTCGCCGCCGATGTCGATCCGGACGTCGCCCGGTGCGATGGCGTGGTACGGCGTAGCGTCGCCGAACGCCACCGACTCGAGCGGACCGTTGGCGATCCTGATGCCGAGCCCACCGCTTGCCTCGGCGTTCAGGGCCCGCACCCAGCCAGCGTCGGGCGGTGCCGACGGGCCGTAGAGGTCGTCCTGCGCCAGCGAAGAGAGCAACACACCGATGACCATGACTGCCAGCGTGACCCGCACCAGCAGGCACGCGAAGGATTCGATGCGCCTCATGGTACCGAGGCTACCGGGCGACCATGAGCGGGCGTTGCGTCGCTGCCGCGTTCGAGCTCGACGGACAGGAGCCTACACTTGGGATCATGACCGATGCTACCAATGAGGCCGCTGCTCGCATCGATTCGCTGCGACAACAGATTGCCCATCACGACCACCTCTACCACGTGCTCGATGCGCCCGAGATCGCTGACGAGGCCTACGACGAGCTCGTGCGCGAGCTCCGAGCGCTCGAGGAGCGGCATCCGGAGCTGGTGACACCCGACAGCCCGACGCAGCGAGTCGGCGGCGCCCCGGTCGCCGCCTTCGAGACCGTAGCGCACGTAGCGCCCATGCTCAGCCTCGACAGCGGCGTCGGCGATGGGCCCTTTCGTCAGTTCGATACGCGGGTCCGCAAGGCGCTTCGTCAGGACGACGTGCGCTACTCGCTCGAGCCGAAGCTCGATGGGCTCTCGATCGAGCTCGTGTACGTCGACGGGCGCCTCGACCGAGCGGTCACGCGCGGCGACGGCCGCAGCGGCGAGGTCGTGACAGCGAACGTGCGTACGATCTCGGGCTTGCCTCACGAGCTGCGTCCCGGAGCGTTCTCGGTGCCGCCGCTCCTCGCTGTGCGGGGCGAGGTGTTCCTGCCGCTCGCGGCCTTCGATGACGTCAATGAGGCGCTCCTGGCCGACGGCAAGGCTCCCTTTGCCAATCCCCGCAACGCAGCCGCGGGTACCGTCCGGCAACTGGACGCGAGGCTCGCTGCCTCACGCGCTCTGGCTTTCTACGCCTACGACCTGCTCGAAGACGCCGATGATGAGGGCTTCATCCCGTTCGCCAGTCACGGCGAAGTCCTCGCAGCCCTGAGCGACTGGGGGCTGCCAGTGAACCGAGCGCACGCATGGGCCTCCGATGCCGACCAGGTCGTCGCGTACTACGACGAGCTCGCGCGTCAGCGCGACGTCTTGGCGTACGAGATCGACGGCGTGGTCGCCAAGCTCGACGACCTGCGGGCTCGCCGTACCCTGGGCAGCACGGCGCACCATCCGCGCTGGGCCTATGCGATGAAGTTCCCGCCGCGCAAGGAGGTGAGCCAGGTCTTGCGGATCGTCGTGAGCGTAGGCCGCACGGGCGCAGTGACTCCGGTCGCCCTCCTGCGGCCGGTGAGTATCGGCGGCGTCACCGTCAGCCGTGCGAACTTGCACAACCGGGAGGACATCGAGCGTAAGGACATCCGCGAGGGCGACACGGTGCGCGTCGAGCGGGCCGGTGACGTCATCCCGCAGGTCGTGGAGCGCGTGGACAGCGCCGCGGAGCGGGGCGAGCCCTTCGCCATGCCCGAGCGCTGCCCAGCGTGCGACACGTCGCTCGAGCAGCGCGGCCCCTATACGGTGTGCCCCAATGCCTTCGAGTGTCCGGCGCAGCTCGTCGGGCGCATCGTGCACTTCGCCAGCCGCCGCGGCCTCGACATCGACGGGCTCGGCGAGCGTACGGCCAGGCAGCTCGTCGACCGTGGCCTGGTCCGGCAACTGCCCGACCTGTACGAGCTCAGCCCGCAGGACCTGCAGGCGCTGGACGGCTTCGCGGAGGTCTCGGCGCGCAACCTGCATC
>SKMG01000386.1 GCA_007121175.1 Trueperaceae bacterium
CATCGATCATGCCGAGGATCCAGGTGCCCATGAAGTAGATCCCGTGATCGCCCCGCCACCAGCGCTCGAGCGCCGTCGTCCACTCGAGCGGCTCGGCGAAGTAGCCGGCCTCCAGCATCGGCACCAGCACGTCTCGGTAGATGGCACCGACCAAGTCCCAGGCGAAATCCGGCGCCACGCCTTGGGCGAGCTCCATCTGCAGCTGCGGCCCGCCGAAGGCCACCAGGAAGTGCTCCGCGGTATCGGCCAGCGGCCAGCCCGACCCGTTGCCGCTCGCGATCGGCGCGTCGATCCCGTCGATCTCCATCATCGCGTCGAGCAGATCGATGAACTCGCTCCACGTGGTGGGTGGGGTAAGGCCGTGTTCCTCGAAGAACGAGGGCCGGTAGAAGAACCCGGGCTTCGGCTTGTGGGTGAAGGGCGCGCCGTACACCATCCCGTCGATCGTCCGCGCCTCGAGCGCGCCAGGCGCGAAGTCGTCTGCGTCGAGCACGTCGCCCAGGTCGACGTAGTGGCCACCTGCGTGTGCCTGGCGCACCAGTCCCGGCTCCCCGGCGAACATCACGTCGCCTGGCGCCGTCCCAGCCGCCCACTGGGTCGGCAACAACACGATGTGCTCCTCGATGCGCAGTACCGTGTCCTCGATGGTGATGCCGAGCTCCTCCTCGGCAGCGCGCAGAACGGGCTCGAACAGCTCTCGCTCCGCCCCTGCCCAGGGATGGACCAGGGTCAGCGTCACCCGGTCTTGGTCTTGGGCCGCTGCGCCGCCGAGCAACATCAACAGCGCCACCAACACGAGCCCGAACGATCGTTGCAGCATCTCACACACCTCGCTTTCTCCCTCGAAGGCCGCCCTCGTCTTGGGCGGACTTCACTTCCCTAGAACGCCGGGTGCTCCTGCAGGGCCCGAAGCGCCAGTAGCGCCCACGTCCGAGCCCGCTCGACGCTCGCCTCGCTCCGGCCGGGGCATCACACCCACTCAGCAAGCAAGCTCGCTTGGCACCCGAGACGAGAGCCGCGCCTACGCACGAGGGAACAGCACAGGGAACAGCACGTCCTGCAGGCGAGAGCGATCCCTCATCGCGCACGGTAACGAGAACGAGTGAAACCATACCCTCCCGTCATCCGAAAGCCAGAGTCCATTCAACGGTAGCGCGAACCATGGAGGCGCTGGTATGCGGCGCAACGCCTGCGGCACGTACCGTCATCCCGCCCGCGCTGATGACGGTCCGACCGACGGTTGCGCGGCTCGCCGCGGGCCAGGCCGACCGCAGTCCTCGACGGCAGCGCCGTGCGCCACCCGACTGACAACAGCGCGGAAACACCCACTACTAACTGGCGCCACGGCCCCACGTCGCGATAGACGCAGGGCCGCCCGAGAGCATCGCCTATACTCGCGACCTTCGATCGATCAGGAGGGAGCAGCACCATGGACAAGTCGAAAGACGGCCTTGGCATGCCCACCGTGATCCCACCTGCGGCCCGCGAGCTGTTCGAGTTCGGGGGACTCGGCGTTCACTGGAAGATCGATGGCTCCGAAGCGGGCAGGCGCTTCTCGATCGACCAGCACCCCATCGCTCCCCGGGCTGTTCCCGCCCCGCTCCACTACCACCACAAGGAGGACCAGTACTCCAACACCTTGGAGCGAAGACTCGGGGCAGTCCCAGGCGACGAGGTCGTGGAGGCGGGACCGGGGACCTGGGTGTTCGAGCCCCGCCACCAGTGGCACACCTTCTCGAACGCCGGGGAGGCGCCCGGCGAGATCATCGAGGTCATCTCACCAGCCGGTTTCGAGGACGCGTTCCGGGAGTGGGCGGCGGTGGGAGATGACCTGGAGCGAGCGAAGGAGGTCGACCGGAAGTCCGCAATCGACATGGACTACGACCGGGCAGGATTCGCCCAACGAGACCGAGCGGAATGAGGAACACATCGAGGAGGCACGAGATGCTCGACGCTGCCGAACTCCACCGCGCCCTCTACCAGGCGATCACCTCCAAGGACTTCGACACGATCGGGGAGCTCTACCACCCCGAGTGCATCTACATGGTCGGCGACGGCGTAGAGATGCGGGGAGCCGATGTTCCCCTCGGCGCCGTCAAAGCGTTCACCAGTGCGCTGCCTGACCTGAGCATCGACATCCGGCAGCAGTACCTGCCGAAGGACGGCGTGTCGATCGTCGAGTACATCTTCTCCGGAACGCACCGAGGCGAGCTGGAGGGCATTCCCGCTACCGGCAAGAAGGTGGCCGTCGTCGCCTGCAGCATCATGGAAGCGCGCGATGGGAAGATCGTCCGGGAACACGACTACTACGACACCATGGCGCTGATGAACCAGCTCGGCGTCGGCTGAACGGCCTGACGACGAAGGGCCTGGAGTCCGCGCCGCTCCGCGCTTGCCCGGTGGTCGGGCGTGCAACACAGGTCGACCCCTCGCCACTGCACCATGGGCCGGCGCCGCCGCTCTTCGGACCGAGCGGCGCCGCTGTCGTGCGCTATGTCGGGTGCTTCAGGGCCGGTTGCTGGCGGGCTCGGGAAGCGAGGGTGGCTCGGGCTGGCGCTCCTCGCGACTTTCGGCAGCCGGCCGCTCGCCGTCGCCGGCGGGTTCGGGAAGCTCGGACTGATGCTCCGCGCGGTTCTCAGTGGCCGTCTCCTGGCCCTGCCTGGTGAGCTCGCCAGCGTCGGCGAGGTTCTGCACCGCGCTCGCCATGCCGTCGAGCGCAGGACGCGGGACGACCATGGCCGCCACGCCCTCCATTTCGCCGATCGTGACGGTGAGGACTCCTTCGAACCACTCGGAGGTGACCGTGAGCACTTCTTGCCCGACGGTGCTGAGGGCTAGGACGGGTACGGCGCACTCGTCCAGGCCTTCGAGCACCGCGACGTGGAACTCGCTGTCGACGTAACCGGCCGTGCCGATCACGGCAGCATTGCAGAGCAGGATGTAGTCCACGGGCGCCTGGGCCGCTGCCGTGCCGATCAGCAGAAGATAGAAGCCGGCTGCAAGGATTCGGGTCACGTTCTCGGCTCCTCGGTGGTAGGGGGGCGAGCCCTTGGGGGCCTCGCCGTCTCACACGGTTGCGCTCTTGGCTCCGCTCGCGCCGAGCGCCATGTACGGCGTGAGCATCGTCGCCTCCAAGGATCCAACCTCCTTCGAGTTGACCTATGAGGACGATAGAAGATGAACCTGACGCGAATCTGACCACTCCTGGGCTGTGTTCACGCGACTTCGAGCTCTCGATCTCCGGCCTCAGCTGCTGGATCTACTCCCGGGGATCCTGAGGGGCTGCCATCACTGGCCCCCTACTGGAGATCCACGAGTCCGACGGCTGAGCCAGCAGGAGTCCGCGAGGCATTCTCGTCGAGGGCCGGCGCCGACGTGCCGATGGGTGCCGGGCTCGCCTGCGTCGCGTGGACCGCAGCCGTCGGCGTAGCGCCTCGCACTGTCGCCGGCGCACAGGCGCACCCATCAGCTTCAGTGTCGTCCCGTGATGCCCTTCCCACCGTGACCGGTGGTCGTCCAAGGCGCGTCTGGAAA
>SKMG01000200.1 GCA_007121175.1 Trueperaceae bacterium
GACGCGCTCGATGCCGAGGCCGATGCGGTGCTCTCGGCGAACCGCCAAGAGGTGGCGCGCGAACGCGAGGCGGGTACGCGCGCGTCGCTCGTCGACCGCCTGCGGCTCGACGAGGAGCGGCTCGCGGCGATCGCTCGTGCGGTTCGGGCGATCGCGGCCCTGCCCGATCCGGTGGCTCGCATCGCGGCGGGCTGGACACTGCCCAACGGTCTGCGCGTCGTGCAGCGCACGGTGCCCTTCGGCGTGATCGCGATCGTCTTCGAGTCGCGTCCCAACGTCACCGTCGACGCGGCCGCCCTGACGCTGCGGGCCGGGTCGGCCGCGGTGCTGCGCGGCTCTCGTAACACGCTGGCGACCAACCGCGCCCTGGTGCGGGCGATGCGCGCCGGGCTGGCGAGCGCCGGCCTGCCGGCGGACGGAGTCCAGCTCGTCGACGATCCCTCCCGGGAGCAGGTGGGCGCGCTGCTGCGAGCGCGTGGCGCGGTCGACCTGGTCATCCCACGGGGCGGCGCGGGCCTGATCGAGCACGTGGTCTCCGAAGCTCAGGTCCCGGTCATCGAGACCGGTGTTGGCAACTGCCATGTCTACGTGCACGTCGACGCCGACCCTGCCATGGCGCAGGCGATCGTCCTGAACGCCAAGGTGCAGCGACCGGGCGTATGCAACGCCGCAGAGACGCTGCTGGTGCATGCTGGGGTCGCTCCGGTGTGGCTGCGCGAGCTGCTGTCGGACCTGCACACCCGGGGCGTGCGGCTCCATGGCTGCGAGCGGACGCTCCGAGCCGCGCCCGACGTGCCGATCGAGCCGGCTGACGACGCCGACTGGGCCGCCGAGTACCTCGACCTCGAACTGGCAGTTCGGGTGGTGGACGACCTCGATGAGGCCCTGGAGCACATCTCGAGGTACGGGAGCGGCCACTCCGAGTCGATCGTGACGAGCTCGCTCGAGGCGGCGCGGCGTTTCCAGGACGAGGTCGACGCGGCAGTGGTCTATCACAATGCGTCGACCCGCTTCACCGATGGTTTCGAGTTCGGCTTCGGCGCGGAGATCGGCATCAGTACCCAGAAGCTGCACGCCCGAGGCCCGATGGGCCTCGCCCAGCTCGTCACCACCAAGTACGTGGTGGACGGCAGCGGACAGATTCGAGGTTGAAGCGCGCGCCCTGCTGGGTCCAGCCCAGCCGGCGGCGGCAACAGATGGCACGAGAGCCGTCCAGGACGGCAAAGCTCGTTTGACCACGGGGCCCTTCGCAGGGTATGATGAAGGTGCCTTGGGAGGCCATCCGGCCAGCCCCCATCACGCGAACCGAAGGTGCCGCCGACGCCCTCGACAGAGGCAGGCGAGAGCCGTGTGGCGCCATGACCGATACGGAGGCACACCTTGACCACCGCCTACACCGCTGACAGCATCCGAGTGCTCAAAGGCCTCGAAGGGGTCCGCGCGCGCCCTGCCATGTACGTCCAGGGCGGCACCGGCGTCGATGGCTATCACCAGCTGCTGACCGAGATCATCGACAATGCGGTCGACGAGGCGCTGGCTGGCTATGCCGACACCATCGAGGTGGTGCTGGAGGCCGACGGCTCGGCGACGGTGTCCGACAACGGGCGCGGCATCCCGGTCGGGCGCATGGCCAGCGAGGGCGGCAAGCACGCGATCGAAGTCATCTTCACGCAGCTCCACGCTGGCGGCAAGTTCGACGACAGCGCCTACAAGGTCTCCGGCGGCCTGCATGGTGTCGGATCCTCGGTCGTGAACGCGCTCTCGACCTATCTGCAGGCCGAGGTGTTCCTCGATGGCCGCCACTACCGCATCCGCTTCGAGCGCGGTGAGGTCGTCGAGCCCATGTTCGAGGTCGGTCCTGCCCCCAAGGGCAAGACCGGCTCACGGGTGTCCTTCCAGCCCGACCCCGCGGTGTTCAAGGACGTCGTGGGCGGCTTCGAGCACGCCCGCATGAAGCGGCGGCTGCGGGAGCTGGCCTACCTGGTCGGCGGCGTCAAGATCGTGCTCGAGGACCACCGCCACGCCGATGTCCGCCGCGACGTGTTCTTGGAGCGCGGCGGCGTGGCCGCGTTCGCCGAGAGCCTCGCGCGCGACGACAAGCGCCTCTACGACAGCGCCATCCGGATCAGCGGCCCCGTCACCGTGACCCAAGACGGCAAGGAAGAGACCATCGACGTCGACGTCGGGCTGATCCACACCAGCGGCTACGGACAGACGATCCTCTCCTACGCCAACATGATCACCAACCGCGACGGCGGCACGCACCTCACCGGCTTCAAGACGGCCTACACCCGCGTCCTGAACACGTACGCGCGCAACAAGAACCTGCTGAAGAAGGGCGAGGCGAGCCCGACCGGCGACGACTACCTCGAGGGCATCTCCTGCGTCATCTCGGTCAAGCTCGGGAACCCGCAGTTCGAGTCGCAGGCCAAGGTGAAGCTGCTCAACCCCGAGGCGCAGAGCGCCATGCAAGCGGTGGTCGGCGAGCGGCTGACCGAGCTGCTCGAGGAGAACCCCAAGGTCGGCAAGGCGATCATCGAGAAGGCCAGCAACGCCGCCCGAGCGCGGGAAGCGGCGCGCAAGGCGCGCGATCTGGTGCGGCGCGCGAACCCGCTCGAGAGCGACGAGCTGCCCGGCAAGCTGGCCGACTGCCAGTCACAAGACCCGAGCGTCAGTGAGCTCTACATCGTCGAGGGCGACTCGGCTGGCGGCTCTGCCAAGCAGGGGCGCGAGCGGCGCTTCCAGGCGATCTTGCCGCTGCGCGGCAAGATCCTGAACGTCGAGAAGGCCAACATCGGGCGGGTCCTCAAGAACGCCGAGGTGCGCGCCATGATCGCCGCCATCGGTGCGGGCATCGAGGGAGCGGGCGAGGAGAGCTCGCTGTTCAGCCTCGACGACGTCCGTTACCATCGGATCATCATCATGACCGACGCCGACGTCGACGGATCGCACATCCGGACGCTGCTGCTGACGTTCTTCTACCGCTACATGCGGCCGCTGATCGACGCCGGCTATCTGTACATCGCCCAACCGCCGCTCTACGGGATCCGGGTCGGCCGGCAGAAGGAGCCGACCTACCTCTACGACGAGGCCTCGCTGCAGCAGGCGCTGCGCAAGCACCGCGGCGCCAAGGTCGAGATCCAGCGCTTCAAGGGGCTCGGCGAGATGAACCCCGAGCAGCTGTGGTCGACGACCATGGACCCCGAGACACGGGTCTTGCGGCGCGTCACCATCGACGACGTGCTCGAGGCCGAGCAGACCATCGACATGGCGATGGGCACCGAGGTCCCTCCGCGCCGCGAGTTCATCGAGGACCACGCCCACCTAGCGCAACTCGATCTCTAGCGCGCCTCGCTAAGAGGAGATCAGGTTCTCGGGAGAAGCGCCGCGCAGCACGGCATTGATCGCGCCGGTGGCGAGATCGGCCATCGCTCGCCGCGTGCCCTGCGTGGCGGAGCCGAGGTGCGGTAGCAGCACCACGTTCGGGAGCGTCAGCAGCCCGGGATGCACAGCCGGCTC
>SKMG01000094.1 GCA_007121175.1 Trueperaceae bacterium
CCAGGGCCGCAGCCGAGATCGAGCAGCGAGCCGGCTTTCGGGGCCTTGGCTGCGATCCAGTCGATGGTGCGCTCGACGGTTGCGAGGTCGCGGGTGGCGCCGTCGTCATCGGGGTCGAGGTGCGCCGCGAGTAGGCTGCGCGCGACGTGGTCGTCGGTCCAGATGGAGTGGGGGCTGCGTTCGTGCAGGTGAAGCTCATCGTGAAGCCTCATCGTCACCTCGTCGCGGCGCTCTAGCCTCGAGCCGGGGGCTCGAGGCCGTGCAGCGGGAAGACGAGCGAGCCGACCCGGCTCAGCGTGGCCTCGACCTCGACATCGACCTCGTCGCGGCGACCGGCGTCGGACAGCAGCAGCCGGTCGCGCAGGCCGCCCGACCACTCGGTCGTCTCGAGCATCACCCCGCCCATGCCGTGGCTCATGGCGTCGTGGTGATCCTGGTCACCGCACAGCACGCTCCAGCACAGCGCCCAACCGCGCACCGTGTTGTCGACGTGGTAGCCGCCGCCGCCCGTGGCCAGGATCGGCACGCCGAGATCGCGGATCCGCTCGACGGCGTCGGCGTAGGCGTTGTTGCTCAGGTTCAGGTGCGCCAGCGGGTCGCCGGCGAGCATGTCCATGCCGAGCTCCAAGACGATGACATCCGGCGCGAAGGACGCGATCAGCGGCATCACACCGCGCTCGAACGCCCGGAGGAAGGCCCCGTCGTACGTGCCCACCGGCAGCGGGAAGTTGGCGGTGTAACCGAGGCCCTCGCCGCGGCCGATCTCGTCCTCGAACCCGGTGCCGGGAAAGAGTGTCTTGCCGCTCTCGTGCAGCGACACCACCATCACGTCGCGCCGCTCGAAGAACGCGTCTTGCACGCCGTCGCAATGGTGCGCGTCGACGTCGAGGAAGAGCACTCGCCGGCCAGCGTCGACCAGCGTCATGCAGGCGAGCACGATGTCGTTGACGTAGCAGAAGCCGGCGGCGCGGCTCGGGTGCGCGTGGTGGAAGCCGCCCGCGGGATTGAAGGCGATGGACGCATCACCGTCGAGCAGCAGCTGAGCGGCTGTCACCGTGCCGCCAGCGGCTAGGCTCACGTACTCGTACATCCGGTCGAACAGTGGGCAGTCCGGCGTCCCCAGCCCCATCCACAACGCGTCGAGGTCATGCTCGCCGTGCCCGGCGCGCTGGAGCGCGTCGAGGTAGCGGGGGCTGTGGAAGCGCTCGAGCAGCTCCCGCGACGCGGGTTCCGGAGCGACGACCCGGCGGTCGCTGCCGTCGAGCAGCTGGTTGCGCGACAAGGTCCGGTGGGTCATGCCGGCGCGGGCGGTGTTGAACGGGCACTCCTTGGGGTAGCCCCCCTCGTCGAGCGCCTCGCTGTACACGAATATCTTCATGCGTTCATGAGTTGCGCGCAGCTTCGGCCACGGCAAGCGGCTCGGCGCCAGCACGATGCACCGGCGAGCAACGCGTCGGCAGCGTGGATCATCGCTGCGAGTCTACCACGGGGCAATCGGTCGGCCGGCCCCCCGAGTCCCGGCCCGCATTGGGTACCATGAGAGCGCCGCCCCTCACGTGGGGGCGACATGGAGGGCAAGCAGCCATGCTCAGGTCTTTGATGTACCCCGAATCCGTCGCCGTCATCGGTGCCTCGCGCACCCCGGGGAAGGTGGGCTTCGAGATCGTTTCCAACCTGGTGAACGGCGGGTTCGAGGGCGCCATCGTGCCGATCAACCCGTCCGCCGACACCGTGCTCGATCTCCCCTGCTACCCGGATCTGCGCGCGTATGGTGAGCGCATCGAGCTGGCCGTGATCGCGGTGCCCACCCAGCACGTGCAGGCGGCTGCCGAGAGCGCCATCGAGGCGGGCGCCAAGGCGATCATCACCATCACCGCGGGCTTCAAGGAGGTCGGCGCCGACGGCGCGATGCTCGAGCACGAGCTCGAGCAGCTCTGCACCTCGCGCGGCGTGAGCCTGCTCGGCCCGAACTGCCTCGGACTGATCAACACCGACAACCGCATGAACGCCTCGTTCGCCAAGCACACGCCGATGCCGGGCAACATCTCGGTGATCTCCCAGTCCGGCGCGCTCGGCACCGCCATCCTCGACTGGGCCGAGGGCCGCGCCCTGGGACTGGCGAAACTGATCAGCGTCGGCAACAAGGCGCAACTCGGCGAGGTCGAGTTCCTCGGGGCCCTGGCCGACGACGACCAGACCAGCGTGATCGTCGCCTACCTCGAGAGCATCGCCTCGGGTGACGCGTTCATCAAGGCGGCACAGCAGGCCACCCACCGTAAGCCCGTGATCGTGTACAAGGCGGGCACCACCCAGGCGGGCGTCAAGGCCGCCTCGTCACACACAGGCAGCTTGGCCGGCGCCGACATCGCCTACGGCGCAGCCTTCGCCCGCGCCGGCGTGATCCGCGCCGACACCTACGAGGCCATGTTCGACTACGCCCTGGCGTTCGCGATGCAGCCGCTGCCGAAGGGCGACCGGGTGGCGATCATCACCAACGCTGGCGGTCCCGGCATCATGGCCGCGGACGCCGTCGAGGAGTCCGGCCTGCGGGTCGAGCCGCTCGGCGAAGTCACCGCGGCGCTGCGCGACCGCCTGCCGGCCGCGGCCAGCGTCGGTAACCCGATCGACGTGCTCGGCGACGCCGACCCCGACCGTTACGTCATGGCCGTCGACGCCGCCCAGGACGACCCGCTGGTCGACGCCATCGTCGTGATCCTCACGCCGCAGGCGATGACCAACCCGGCCGAGACCGCTCGCGCGATCGCCAAGTGCAACCGCGGCGTGAAGCCGATCGTCGCCTCGTTCATGGGCGGCGCGGACGTGATGCCAGGCCGCAAGGAGCTCGTCGCGGCCAACCTGCCGGACTACCCCTCGCCCGAGCGTGCGGTCGCGGCGCTGCGCGCCATGGTCGATTACAGCACCTGGCTCGACCGGCCGCCGCGCGTGATCACGCGCTTCGGCGTCAACCGGCGCCGCGTCGAGCGGATCATCCGGCGGCACCAGAAGACCGAGCAGTATCAGGTCGGCGAAGCCGCCGCCAAAGCCATCCTGCGCGCCTACGAGTTCGACGTCCCCCCCGGTCAGATCGCGACCGACGCAGACGAGGCCGTCGAGGTCGCCGAGAAGATCGGCTTCCCGGTGGCGATGAAGATCGCCTCGCCCGACATCATCCACAAGTCCGACATCGGCGGCGTGAAGCTCGATCTCGGCTCGGCCGATGCAGTCCGCGACGCCTTCGACCTGATGATGATCCGCATCACCCAGCGCGAGCCGAACGCCCGCATCGAGGGCGTCTACGTCGAGGCCATGGTCGGTCGCGGGCGCGAGATCATCCTGGGCATGACCCGCGACCCGCAGTTCGGGCCGATGCTGATGTTCGGCTTGGGAGGCATCTTCGTCGAGGTCATGAAGGACGTGACGTTCCACATCGCGCCGATCACGAACGAGGAGGCGCTGCAGATGCTGCGCTCGACGAAGTCGTTCGCGCTCCTCAAGGGCGTGCGCGGCGAGCC
>SKMG01000371.1 GCA_007121175.1 Trueperaceae bacterium
GCTGCGGTATCGTGACCCCGGCGGCGCCGAGATCCTGACGAGCGCGTGGCGCTCCACGCGGCGAGGAGCGACGATGGCAGCTCGGGTCGACACGCGGTTTCGGCGCTTCGCAGGCCGCAGGGCACGCCTGTGGGCAGTGCTCGCGGTGGTGGCCTGGGCCGGCGTCCTCGGAGCGACCGCCGTGGCGCAAGACGCGCATGACGCCTGCCCGATCCCGATCGTGCACGTGCTGTCATACGGAGCCGACCCGTGGCTCGCGGAGATCTCGGTCAACGAGCTCACCCAGCGCAACATGGGCAGCGTGCGCTTCCTCAGCTTCCTGCACCCGGCGCTCGCGGCCAGCAACCTGTGGGGGGACGAGTACCTGCTGGTCGGCGTCTCCACCGAGGACGGTGCCGAGATCCACGCCGTCACGCTGACGGTGACCGACGCCAAGGGCCGCGTGGTGCGCAGCGCCGATGCCAGCGAAAGCGCGGACGGGCGCAACCCGCTCGAGCTCGACCGCGAACTCGCCGAGCGGGTGAGCTCCGCGCTCACGCCGCTGCGGGAGTTCATCCGCAGCCACCAGCGAAGGATCCGCGAACAGGAGCCGGTAGCGATCGCCGCTATCGTCACGCCGGACCCGTTGGAGTTCTCGGTCGACATCGGTGAGGAGCGCCTGGTGCGCTTCGAGCTGCTCGATTGCGACGGCTACGTGCTGTCCGAGCGCAGCGTCGAGATCGACGTGCGCGGCGTGGGCACGGTCGACGTCACGGACGTGACCACCGATGCCGACGGGGTCGGCGAGTTCACCTACGTGAGCGACGAGGCGGGGGAGGCGACGATCCTACTCGTCCACCCGTACGAGCGTCCGGAGGGCTCGATGGGCGTCGCGGACGGCGGCATCGTCTCCGCCACCGTCCGCGGCGACGTGCTGGTCGAGCAGTCGCTGGGAGCACAGGGCGTGGAGGGACGCGGCCGCCTCGTCTCCTGCGGCGGTCTCGGTGGCGCGTGGTCTGGCGAGTCGTCGCTGACCTTCTCGTTGCCCGAGGTCCAAGGCACGCTCACCGGCGGGGGCTCGTTCACGTTCCCGCCCGAACCCGTGTCGGGTGAGCGCACGACGGCCAGCTGGAGCATGACGGGGACCCTCGTGCTCCCCGACGTGGGCGGCGAGGTCGAGTTCGTCGGTGAGTGGTCGTACGAGGTGGTGTTGTCCGAGGCGGACGGCGCCTGGACGCTCGCCAGCGAGGGCGGCACGGTGCGGGGCAGCGTGGTGGCCACCATCCCAGAGGTGGGCCGTATCGCCATCCCCATGAGCTGGCCGCTGCAGCACGGTCCGCCCGCTCCGGTGAGGTTCGTCGGGGGTCTGCCCGAGTGCGGGGAGTAGGCGCCGGGGCAAGCGGCCACCTGAAACTCTCTCCTCGATCCGAACGGAAAGGGAACCCGTGCGAGATGGTTCGCCAATCGACGGCGTCGACGTGCTTGGCGGATGTTGATCTCAGCGTAGCGGTTGGTGGTGTCGATGCTGCTGTGGCCGAGCCAGGCGCGGATGACGTTGAGGTCGACTCCTGCTTCGAGGAGGTGCACGGCGATGGTGTGCCGGTTATCCCTCGCGCGCGCGGCATGAGCGGCACACGTTCGCCACGCTGCATGTCGTCGCCGGGGCGCCAATCAAAGTGGTCTCTGACGTGCTCGAGCACGCGAACATTCAGCCGACGGCGAACACGTATCAACACGCCGACCAAGGCGTTACGGCGGACTGGATGCAGCGGTTCGAAACGGCCCTCGAATCACTAGTGCTGGGCCCTCACAGCGGCCGAACTAGATCTTTGATAGCGGCGATGCCCCTGCGTAATGTGATCTTGACCGGCGCGTTGTGCTAGCACCTCTTGCTAGCATTCGGTGTGGTGAGAGTTGCGCGTAAGGTGGCTGAATGGGGCAGGCATGGAATGCGCGTCAAGAGCGCACGGTGCGGCGGATCTTTGAGAAGCCGACTAGATCTGACATCACGTGGAGCGAGGTCAAGGCCTTGATCGAGGGTTCCGGTGGACATTGAGAACAGCAAGAGGGGGTCGGGACGCCGGGTCCGACTCGGCCATCGGAAGGCACGGTTGCATGCTCGTCACGCCTAGGAGTTGCCAAAGGGCGCAGTTGAGGGCTTGCAGGACGTTCTGGCGGAGTTGTTCGAAGACGAGTTGCGGAAGATGGGGTTGAGGCCATGACCATTTCCTATAAGGGCTACCGAGCGCGGATTGCGGTTGACGAGGAACTCAAGACGTTCTCCGGTCGGGTTGCCGACCTCAATGACGTCATCACATTTGAGGGTAGGAGCTACGACGAGCTGCACGATGCGTTTGTCGAAGCAATTGAGGACTATCTCGAGTGGTGTGCTGAATCGGGTGAAGAACCTGATCGACCGTACAGCGGCAATGTACTCGTGCGTATGGAGCCGCCACTGCACCGCGCGCTTGCGCGTGCGGCAGCGGCACGCCATGAAAGCCTCAACCTCTTCGTCGTGAGCGTCCTAACTGAAGCCGTGGCTGAGAAGGATGGCTCGGGAGTGTGTCAGCGGCGAGGGCCGGCAACCGAGGGCGCGACTCTCAAGGACTGGCACTGGCGCCTAGATGCGATCGGGAAGATTTCTGCTATCGAAGCAAAGGTGCAGTACGACTGCTCGCGCCTTGGCGGCGCCGACGAAATGAGCCTGACTGGCTATGACACGTTCAACTGAGGGCCCCGGAGGCACCTCCCCGACGACTGGAGTTGTGATATCCGACCCAAAGCTCTGGAGACTTAGGTTCGAACGAAGGGCGGCACGACGGTCAGATGCCGCGACCGAGGAGTCTTCAACGATCAACGTCAATCTCCGGCTTCAAGTGGCTCGACTCGGCAGACACGAGATCGGCGCTGAGCTGACTGCGGAGGTTGAAGGGCATCCTGGAGCTGCGGTATCGGCCTCCTATCGAGCATCTTTTGCTCTTGCGGGAGAGGTCGACGGCCTGTCTTTGGACGAGGTTCAGGCGCACCTGACCGAAATCGCCCAAGGCCTGGCACCGTCTCTGCTGTTTCCATACCTCCGGGAAGCCATCGGCAGCGCGGCTTCAAGGGCGATGATTGGGCCGATTACCCTCCCGGTCGTCAACTTCCGATCGCTGTTCTCGAGTCCTGAGGTGGAGGTGCCGCCATTTGACGACGTTACGAGTGAAGCCGACGGTGCCCGAGCGCAAGCTGGAGCGAGCCCAAGACCAAAGAAGAGGAGAGCGAAGCGCAAGCCATGATTCCTTCTGCTCGCCGGGCTAGGCTGCACCTCGCGACGCATCACTGACACACCAACGGGGGAAGCGACCCCTTTGATCCGAGGTCGCTTCCTACATCAAGTGCCGTGTGGGACGGCTTCTTGCCTGGTGGAGCTGAGGGGATTCGAACCCCTGACCTCCTGAGTGCGATTCAGGCGCGCTCCCAGCTGCGCCACAGCCCCAAGCGCCCATCAGTGTACGGGCCGCCCGTGAGGGTGTCAAACGGA
>SKMG01000249.1 GCA_007121175.1 Trueperaceae bacterium
CACGTGCAGCGCATCCGCCGCCTCACCGAGGCATGCGCCAGCGCCTACCTGGAGCAGCAGCGGGTCGGCGTGGCGAACGAGGTCGTCTGATGGCGACGCTGCTGTTCGAGATCGGTGTCGAGGAGCTTCCGAGCTGGTACGTGCGCCAGGGCGAGGGCGCCTTGCGCGAGCTGCTCGGCGAACGGCTCGGCGCGGTGCGCCTGCGCCACGGCGAGGTGCGCTCCTTCGCCACCCCGCGGCGGTTGGCGGTGCTGGTGTCTGACCTCGCCGAGCGGAGCGAACTACGTGAAGAGCTCCGTCGCGGGCCTTCGGTGAGCGCCGCTTTCGAGGCGGACGGCGCGCCGAGCAAGGCCGCGGTCGGGTTCGCCCGCGCGAGCGGTGTCGACGTGGCCTCGCTGACGATCGAGGAGACCGATCGCGGCGCCTACGTCCATGCCCGGCGGCAGGTCGGTGGCGAAGAGGCCGCGAGCCTGCTCCCGGAGCTGCTCGCCGGCGTGGTGCGCGACCTGCCTGCGCCGCGCAAGATGCGCTGGGCGGCGTTCGACCTGGCCTTCGTCCGGCCGCTCGCCTGGATCACGGCGCTGCTCGACGAGGAGGTGCTTCCGCTGCGGCTCGCCGGGCTCGAGAGCGGCCGCGTCACCCGCGGTCACCGCTTCCTCCACTCGAGGCCGGTCGAGTTGCGCTCGGCCGCGGACTACCCGGACGCACTGGTCGCGGCGTCGGTGATCCCGAGCCGCGACCGGCGCCGCGCCGCCGTGATCGAGACGGCCCGGGCGGCCGCGGCGGCGGACGGCCATCGGCTGGAGCCGGGCACCTCGCTCGAGGATGAGGTGACCGACTTGGTCGAGCTGCCGACCGGGATCCTCGGCCGCTTCGACCCGAGCTTCCTCGAGTTGCCTGAAGCGGTGCTGTCGACCGTGATGATCCATCACCAGCGCTTCTTCCCGACGCGCGACGCCAACGGCGCCCTGGCCCCGGCGTTCGTCTCGGTGTCGAACAACCGTGTGCCCGACGAGGCGGTGGTGCGTGCCGGCTATGAACAGGTACTCCGCGGTCGGCTCGACGACGCGCGCTTCTTCTGGGATGCCGACCGTCGCCAGACCCTGGCGCAGCACGCCTGGGCGCTCGCAGGCATCGCCTTCCACAAGGAGCTCGGCTCGATGGCCGACAAGGTCGCGCGCGTCGCCCAGTCGACGAAGCGCTTGACGGAGCTGCTCGGCGCCAGCAAGGAGGAGACGTCGACGCTCAGGCAGGCCCTGCCGCTGTTCCGCGCGGACCTCTCGACGCAGATGGTCTACGAGTTCCCGGAGCTCGAGGGCACCATGGGGTGCGCCTATGCGCTCGCCGAAGGGCTACCGGAGCGCGTCGCCGTGGCGCTGGAGGAAGGCGTGCTGCCGCGCGGACCGGCCGGAGCCCTGGCAGCGAGCCGCATCGGCGCGCTGCTCGCGGTGGCCGACCGTCTCGACACGGTGGTCGGCTTCTTCGCGATCGGCCGGCGTCCGAGCGGTTCGGCCGACCCGTTCGGGGTCCGCCGGGCCTCGCTCGGCGCGCTGCGCACACTCAACGCCCAGGGGTGGCGGGTGCCGCTCGGGAAGGTGCTCGAGGCGGTAGCGAGCTCCTTCACCGCTCCAAGCGCCGGCGCCGAGACCGTCTCGGAAGTCGAGCGCTTCCTGTGGGAGCGCGTCGCGGGCCTGCTCACGGAGGAGGGTCTGTCGCCACGGGTCGTACGGGCGGCGGTGCGCGGCTCGCGCTCGGTGATCGGTGCTGGCCGCCGCGCGCACCTGCTGCGGGCCCTGCTGCCGCTGCCGGGCTTCGCGGACCTCTTGACGCTGCACAAGCGGGCCGCCAACTTAGGGAAGCAGGCGCAGGCGGACCTCGCGGTCCGTCCAGCGCTGTTTCGCGATGCGGTCGAGGCGCCGCTCTACGATGCCCTGCCGGAGGCCCGCCGCGGCGTCGAGCGGCTGATGGCCAGCGCTCGCAAGCAGCTCGCCCCCTGGGACTTAGGGAGCGGGCCCGGGGCGGCACTGACCGACCTCGACGCCGCAGTGGCCGACGTGGTGCGGGTCAAGGCGCCGCTCGACGCGTTCTTCGAGGGCGTGCTGGTGATGGTCGACGACGCCGAGGTGCGCGCCAACCGCCTGGCGTTGCTGGCCGAGGTCGCCGAGGCGCTCTCCGACCTCGGCGCGCTCTCGGAGCTCGGCGCGCTCGCGGAGCGCGGTGCGGCCTCGGAGCTCGAGGCGGCCGAGGGCTGAGCCGCGCCGGGACCCTCCGGTCACACGCCACGACGACGGCGCCCCGGGAGCGGATCCCGGGGCGCCGGTGTGGTGCCGAAGGTGGGACTTGAACCCACACGTCCTCGCGGACACACGACCCTGAATCGTGCGCGTCTACCAATTCCGCCACTTCGGCGAGTGCCCTCGTTCGGCCCTCAAACCCGCGAGCCGGCGTAGGCGACAACACGAGAGTGTAGCCGACCGCGCCCGGCTTGCGCAAGGGCAGGCGGACGCGCCGGTCGAGGCGACGGAGCGCCCGTCGAGGCGACGGAGCGCCGGTCGAGGTGACCGAGCGCCGGTCGAGGTGACCGAGCGATGGCCGACTACACGAAGCGGCCGTCGACTTCGAAAGGCTCGCCGTCGAGCTCGATGCGCCCGCCGCGGCGCAGATCGGTGATCAGGTCCCAGTGGATGCTGCTCTCGTTGGTGCCGCCGCTCTCGGGGTACGAGCGTCCGAGTGCCAAGTGCAGCGTCCCGCCGATCTTCTCGTCGAAGAGCGTGTGGAGAATCGCGTGCTGGATCTTGGCATTGGTGCCGATGCCGATCTCGCCCAGGCGGCGCGCGCCGGGATCGACCTCGAGCTGCGCCTGCAGCAGGTCCTCGCCCTGCTCGGCGGAGGCTTCGACCACGACGCCGCGCTCGAAGCGCAGTCGCACGCCGCGCACCAACGCACCGGATACGCTGCTCGGCACGTCGAAGTGGATGGTGCCCTCGGCCGAGTCCTCGAGCGGGCCGGTGAACACTTCACCTGAGGGCATGTTCCGCTTCCCGTCGGAGTTGATCCAGGTGCGGCCCGCGACCGAGAGGCTGAGATCGGTGCCGTCGCCGAGCACCCGCAGCGTGCGGGCCCGCGCGAGGCGCTCGATCAGGGTCGACTGCAGGTCGCGCAGCGCCCGCCAGTGCCGGCCGGGATCGGCCTCGTCCAAGTACATCGCACCGAAGACGAACGCCTCGAAGTCGTCGAGGCCCATGCCGGCAGCGACCGCCGCCGCGACGGTCGGGTACAGCGTGCCGACCCAGCGTGTGTGCGCCACGCGGTGCCGCACGACGCTCTCGCGGTGCTTGCCCAGTCGCGCGACACGGCCCTTGTCCGCAGCCTGCAGCGCCCGCAGATCGGACGGGGCGTCGACCCGGATGTAGACGTCGGTGCGCCGGATCTCCTCGAGCTCGACGATCGGCTCAGAGGCGAGGTAGTCGTCGCTGGCCAGCGCCACGAGGTCGGCCTCGTA
>SKMG01000363.1 GCA_007121175.1 Trueperaceae bacterium
CTCCTCGATCCGCTCGAAGCCGATCGAGACCTCTGCGTAGACGATGGTGTTGATGCAGAGCTCGGCCTTGGCTGTCCATGCGTCGAGCTGTTCGGCTGACCAGGGCCACCACTGTGGGTCGTCGGTCAGCACGTCCAGCAGGACGTTCGCGTCAACCAGGACGCGGCTCATTCGCCGCGCGTCAGGCGCATGATCTCCTCGGTGCTGAGGCGCGCCGTGGCCCGCCCGCGCATGCGTGCGGCCAAGCTCCCCGCCCGCGTGGGCGGTGGCTGCGCGAGCACGGCGTCGGCCTCGCGGAGGGCCGCTTCGCGTACGAAGGCGGCGACGGAGATGCCGGCGAGCGCGGCCGCGCGGCGCACACGCTCCTTGTCGGTGGTGCTCAGGCGCAGATCGAGGCGATCGACCGCTGCGGGCATGTCACACCTCCTTGTACGGTATCGTACCGTACGTTCGCAGTGGTTCGGTACCGAGTGGGCGCGGCGGTCCTGCTACCCGCGAGCCTGCGGCAGAAGGTCCGATCGAGACACGTCGAACAGTGCAGAACTCTGCCACGCCAGCGGCTCGCCGGCCTCTTCCGGTCCCTTGCCGACAATGATGGCGTCGCGACGGTACAGGCCTTCTTCACCATCATCGAGCTCAGGTTCGAGGACGCGGTCAAGGATTTCCGCGCCGGGGCTCAGGCGGCGGCGAGCTCACCGCGGCGCGGGCGCTCATGGGATCTTTCGGAACACGTATTCCCGCGGGTGGCGGTTCAGCGGTGGGCGGGAATCAACTCGAGCACCGTCAGCTCCGGCGGGCAGTTGAGCCGAAGTGGCACGAGGCTCACGCCGAGGCCGCGCGAGACGTAGCCGAGGGCCGGCTGCCGCGACCAACCCCGCAGGAGGCGCTGGGTGTAGTCCGACGCCTTCACGAGCGGTCCGATGCCGGGGACGTTGATCTGGCCGCCGTGCGTGTGGCCGCAGAGCGTGAGCTCGACGTCTGGCGGCACGGAGGAGAGCGCCTCGGGATTGTGCGCGACGAGCAGGCAGGGGACGCCCGCCGGGCGCCCCGTAAGCGCCGCCGTTAGGTCCGGCTCTCCCTCGCCGACGTCGTCGAGGCCCGCCAGGAAGAGGTCGTCGCGAATGAGCGTCCCGCGATTCTCGAGGACGGTGATGCCGATCTGCTCGAGACGTTGGCCGAAGCCGGATAGGTCACCGAAGCGGATGTAGTCGTGGTTGCCCCACGTGGCAAAGGCGCCGAGGGGTGCGCGCAACCGACAGAGCTCGTGCAGGAGTGGCTCCACGTCCTCCCCGGCCCAGCCGTCGACGAGGTCGCCCCCGACGATGACGAGGTCGGGGCGTTCGGCGAGCGCTGCCTCGACCCAGGCCGCGATCGAGCCCTTACGGATGAAGGGGCCGTAGTGCAAGTCGCAGAAGAAGACGATCCGCACGCCTGTCTCGAGGCCTCGTAGGCGGCAGCGGATCCGTTCGACGGTGAAGCGGTACGTGTTGGCCACCATGTGTGCGGCTGCGAGGGCTGCACCGACGGCGGCACCGGTCGCAAGAGAAGCGCGTAGTCTCATACACCTAGACTACGCCGAGAGAATCGTGGTCGTTCTCGGCGTAGACTCGGTAGCGGTGGCAGTCGACCCCGTCCCGGCAACCCTGCGAACCCTCGGCCCGGTCTTCGAGGTGGATCTTTCGATCACGACGTAGTGTGGGTCGGCTCGGGGGCTTCACGTACCCCGACGCTGCTCTTGACGAGCCGGTTTCGTGTGCTACCGTTCGCGGATGGCCCGGCTCATGGCATTCGAGTGGGTGTCGTTGGATGGCGTGTTCGACGCCGACCCAGCACACTTCTCGCGGTGGTTCCTGCCGTTCCACAGCGAGGCACGTGCCGGATGCATTCGCGACACCATCGAGGGCGCCGATGCGCTGCTTCTAGGGCGCCGCACGTACGAGATGCTCGCTCGGTTCTGGTCAGCGCAGACCGACGACTCGCAGGGACCTGCCAGGGCGCTCAACGCGCTGCCGAAGTACGTGGCCTCCACCACGTTGCGCGACGCGAAGTGGCGGAACACTGAGGGCATCCTGCGGCACGACGTCCACCGAGAGGTGGCGCACCTCAAGGATTCCGTTAACGGCACCATCATCCTCATCGGAAGTGCCACGCTGCTCGCCGGCCTGCTTTCGGAACGGCTGGTGGACGCCGTACGACTGCTCGTCCACCCGTGCGTCATGGGCGAGGGACGACGATGGACGAGCGAAAACACCCCCGTCACCCACCTGCAGCTGGTGGAGTCGGCGCGGCTGGATCGAGGCGTGTTGCAGCTCGACTACCAGTTGCCGGCCTCCTGACCGCACATTGCATTGCCGAGGACGTGACGCGCTCGATGGTCGGTGGCTCTCGTTGTAGGGGAGCGCCGACGGGGGACGCGTAGTGCGTGCCGCGTCCGCGCTGGAGGGGTGACTCTCAGCAAGGTCGTGAAGGGTGATGAGCGCGCCGTCTTGCGTCATCACGAGGTCGATCTCTATGTAGTCCACGCCTTGCACGTGAGCGGAGCTACCCGACCCGGGTCTTCCTCGGTCGAGAGACTCGTGCTCGCCCGCACTCGGGTGCAGGTGAGGCGATGCTGGTCATCGAACCGAGCCCGGGACGCGAGCTGGAGTGGCAGCGCATCAACTGGGCTGCACGACAGGGAGCGTACGGCGATTGCAGGGCAGGATCTTCCGAGCCGCTCGATGCGGGGAGCACGCGAAGGTCAACAGCCTTCAGAGCTCCTCGTGCGCTCGCAGGCCGCGAAGCTGCTGGCGATCCGTCAGGTGACCCGATAGAATCGTGGCCGGCTCGCTCCGGGGGTCGACGGCGTGGTGATCGACACGCCCGAAGCCCGCGTTCGACTGCTTCAAGGAGGCTTGAGCCTCAAGGGGTTCCGGCCGACGCCGGTCCGGTCGTGGCAGCTAGAAAGCTACTCAGTGGGTGGTAGAATGGTAGCCATGGCACTGAACATCAAGGATCCCGAGGCGCACCGCCTTGCCAAGGAGATCGCCGCCGCCACCGGTGCTTCCATGACGAAAGTCGTGACCGAGGCGCTTCGCGAGCGTTGGTTGCGCGAGCAGGGGGGCGAGGCGCGACGCAGCCCAGAAGAGCGCGTACAACTGATCGACCGAGCGTTGAGCATCGGTCGGGACTGCGCCAAGCGGCTCCAGCGAGCTGGGTTCCCCGACAACCCGGACGACCTGCTCTTCGACGAGCTCGGACTCCCACGTACCCCCGGCGATGGTCGTTGACTCCTCGGTTTGGGTCGCCATCTTGCGTGATGAACCAGAAGCGCGAACGCTCCTCGAGGCGATGACCAACGCCCCAGGCTTGCACCTCTCGGCGGCTTCCTACGTCGAGGTTGGCGCCGTGGTCGACGCTGCGCGCGACGCCATCGCCTCGCGTCGCTTCGACGAACTGCTGGAGATGTTTCAAGTGATCATCGAGCCGGTGACGGCTTCACAGGCGCGA
>SKMG01000413.1 GCA_007121175.1 Trueperaceae bacterium
AGCCTCACGGCGCTCCTCCGCCTGGCCGACGCGGCGATGTACCGCGCCAAGTCCGCCGCCGACGGCGTGGTCATCGTCGACGAGAGCCCGACGCCGGACTGATCGCCGCCCATCGGCGCCGCGACCGCCCTGGTCGCGGTCGAGGCCGACCGTCGGCGCGACGTCACGCTCGCATCACGCTCCCTCGACAATGCTCGCTCTGCTGTGCTGAATGTCATGATCCTGCGAGCATGACAAAGGAGCCGAGCATGCCACACCAAAGCGCGCGATCGGACCACGCAGAGTGCCGGGCGATCAAGCACCTCACCTGGCTGTGCGCCAGCCTGTGGGCGCTGGTCTTGGCGTCGTGTGGCGAGGTCACGGACGCGCCGAACGACCCCGCCTGCGGCGTCGCGCTCGAGCGCAGCGCAGCGCGACCGGGCACACCGGTCGGGCTGCGCGTCGCCGCGGATCATCCTCTCGATGGGATGACGTTCTCGTTCCTCGAGCCGATCCGTTCCGAGGCTGTCGATGCTGCACCGTTGCTGCTCCATGATGCCGCTACCGGCGCCACCGCGCTGGCGGCCCCGTTCCACCCGACCGACCTCGAAGGGGGTGGGCCCATCCGGTTCGCGCTGGCGACCGGCGGCGCGACGTGCGCCTTCGACTTCACCGTTTCGAGCCTTCCCGATCATGCCGACGCTGGCGTCGCGGGCTCCGCTGGGAGGCTGCTGGCGGTCCTGCAGGCCGGCCTCGACGACCTGGTCCTCGAGGCCGGTTACGCATCATCCGTGCTGCGCGGCCCACTCGACGAGGTTCCTGGGGCGCTGCTCCCCTTCGCCGTGGCGCAGTTCTTGCTCGACCATCCGGACAACTCGAGCTCGCTGGCGCGGCTCTTGGAAACGGGTTCCATCGAGATCGAAGGCGAACGGTCCACGCTCGACACGGTCTTCCTCGATCGGCTCCTCGCAGGCGTCGGCGACGATCTCGCCGCCGGCGAGACGAGTCGCCTCGCGGGTCGGCTCGCACTCGCCTGCCCGATCGGAACCGACGCGTTCTCCCCGGTCGTGATGGCCGACGCCTCCGATCTGTGGCGCTGCCTGCACATGCAGCGGCGCGCCGAAGGGCGCACCGGGTACGTCGATCTCGCCTCGCGGCTCGCCTCGATGATGACGGCCACGATGCTCCTCACGCCGGAGGCGTTCTCGTCGTTGCTCGCTATGCCGATGGCGTTCGTCTCACTGCAGTTCGCGGTGGCCAGCGCGCAAGCGCACGGTCTCGCGACGCTCTTGCCACGCGGGGTACGCACGGGCTTCGACGTCAGTGCCGATGCGCTCTATATCGGCGAGGAGGCCTCGTGGCATTCGGTGACCCTGACGCCGATCGGCAGCCGGGCGTTCAGCGTCGACCGCTTCGCCGCCGACCTGATCTTCGGCGCCATCTCGATCCTCGGTCCAGCGCAGCAGGAAGTGCTGCATCGCATCCTGTCGTTCCTGATCGAGGAGACGGCGAAGGGTGTCGCGGACCGGCTCGGCTTCGTGGAGATCGGACCGTACACCTGGCCCGCCATCCCCGTTGCCGACGAAGACGCGAACACCTGGGCGTTCGCCAGTCACCGTGGCGACGCCATCCGCGTCACCGACCAGACCAACCGCACCTTCCGCGGTCATGTCGAGGGCAGTGGGCGACTCGAAGTGATACCCGGCCAGCTGCTGCGCGAAGCCTCGACCATGAACAGCGTCAACGGTGAGCGCACCATCGAAGTCGTGCCGTGGGTCATCGAGGTGACGTTCGAGCACCGTCAGCGGGACCAGACCACCTGGGACGACAATCCCCCGTGGCGGCTCCGTGAGTACTCGTATCGCGCCACGGTGCGCATACCTCCGAACCCGGGCATCCCCGACTTCAACCCCAACCTCTCCCGTGGCTCTGCGCCAGTCGAAATCGTGCTGCACGACGTCGCCGACCGTTGTGATTTCGGAGAACGGCGGGACATGGTCCTCGTCAAGCGAGCGTTCGAGGCGATCCCCCACGAACCTCGACTGACAGCCCTGTTCGACACGCAGAGGGCGGCGCTGTTGCTCATGCTCGACGATTCGACGTTCCGCTTCTCCTACGAAGCGACCTGCCGATACCCATGCACTTCACGAAGTTGCGACGCCCCGTACTGGGAAACGACCATGCGTGGCGAACACCAAGTGTGGGCTCTGGACATGCGAGACCGGAACCCCGACGATCCGACGCGTCCCATGTGCTGCACCATCATCGACATCGATCGCTGGGACTCCGTCGAGGATGGCGTATACCGCGTCGAGCTCGAAGGGTATTGGTTCAGCGCAGGCGACTCGCTCCATCGCTATCGGAGCGAGGTGACGCTGAACGTGACCATGGAGCGCCGGCCCTCGTGGTGAGGCGCCGGCGCGATACCGAGATCAGGCTCTGTGTCTGACGGTGGCACCGTCGCGCTGCTTCTGATGACCCCGAAGGCCATCGCGACCGCACGCACGATCCAATCCCCTGCCTGCTCCGTCAGGGGCAGCGCATGTAGTCGCCCTTGAAGGTCGCGAAGGTGAGCACACCCCGGGAGGCGCGGTCGATCATGAAGGCGAGGCCCTGGTCGGGGTAGAGGAGGAGGAGATCGTCGGTACCCTCGCGCACCTCCTCCGGCTCGCCGTACGCGGTCACGATGTCGGCCTCACTCGAAGCCATGCCGACGCCCTGGGCGGTCGCGAACTTCAGCGACTCCCCGTCCCGATGCTGCAACTCGGCGTGGAAGACTTCACCCGTCGCATCACAGGCTGCGATCAAGACCGGCGGCATGATTCGTACCGCGTACACTGTGAAGCCCGGAAACGCAATCGGGGCTGGCGACACATCCGCGAAGCGGCCCTCGACCGCCGCGATGCTCTCCCCGAGTGCGATCAGATTCCCGAGCCGCCCCCCGGCCACGAGATAGGCGTCCTCGCTCGCTTCCTGGGCTGGCGCTGCCGCAGCGATCACCAGCAGGCAGCAGCATGCCCACCGCAACACCTTCGTGAGACGAGGAGGACGATTGACGTGAGTACCGTATGGCTCCATGAGTTCTGCTCCCTCCAGCGGACGACGACCGGTCGCATTGACAACCGTGCGACACGGCATCTGGCCGAGTGACGCCCCTGAGAAGCGCCTCCGCCGGCCCCTGAACCTACGGAGCGAGCCGTGATCCCACCGTGAGTCGGCGCGGGCGGGCACATTGCGCGGACGGCCGCACTCCTCGAACGACCGACCGCGACAGACTCACGCCTGGTCGCGCGAGCGTTGCCGTCGGTGTGCCCACACCGCGATGAGGCCGAACACGGCGAAGGTCGCTGCCAGCCACAGCAGGTGCACCCACGACGCTGTCGGTGCGAAGCCCGTGTAGGCCTCGACCGCCTCGGGCCCGGCGATCGTTCCCCACACCAGGCGCCCGTAGTGGTAGGTGGGAAGGTACGGCGCGAGGTCGCGCAGGAACGCCGGTAGTTCGCGTAGCG
>SKMG01000110.1 GCA_007121175.1 Trueperaceae bacterium
ACGATGCGGAACTGAACAGCGGTGGTGCCGCGGCGGACGGTCACCAGCGAGCCCAGCGCCACCTCGCGCGCCGGATCGCGGGGCGGTGGAGCGAGCCGGGCGCTCGCCAGGCGCTCGTCGAGCTCCATGAGCCGCTCACGCACGACGAGCAGCGACTGCAGGTGCTCCGGAAGGTCCTGCGGCCCCGCCTCCAGACGTCGCAGCTCCGCTGCCAGCCCCGCACGCTCGGCCTCCAGCGCAGCGAGGCCCGAGCGCGTGACCAGGTTGGGGACGCCCTCGGGCAGCAGCGCCCGTCGCGGCACTAGCGGCGCCTCGCCAACGGCGTCTTCCTTCACGAATGCTCGGCTCACCGACGCCTCCCGCCTGTCTGCCTCGAGCCTACCAGCGACCGCCGTCCGCCGCCGGACCGCCCACGACCGCCTTCACGCGCCGGCGCCGCGCTTCGCGCGCCGTACACTTGCGCTGATGACGAGCGCAACGGCAGGCGGCACGGAACCAGCGGCCTTGCGCGCCGAGGGGCTTTCACGGCGTTACAACGGTGTCGCAGTGTTGCACGACCTCGATCTCGCCGTGGAGGCCGGCGGCGTCACCGCCGTGCTCGGACCTAGCGGCAGTGGCAAGAGCACGCTCTTGCGGCTCATCGCCGGCCTCGAGCCCAACGATGACGGGTCGGTCTGGGTGGCCGGACGTGACGTCACCCGCTTGAGCGCGCACCGACGCGGCGTGGGCCTGGTGTTCCAGGATCATGCCCTCTTCCCCCACCTCGACGTGCGCGCCAACATCGCCTTCGGCCTGGTCGAGGCCGGCTGGAGCCGCGCCCGCCAGCAGGAACGGGTCGAAGAGTTGCTGCGCGACCTCGGCCTCGAGCTGCTCGCCGCCCGCAGGGTCGATGCGCTCTCGGGCGGCGAACGCCAACGCGTCGCGCTGGCCCGCGCGCTCGCGCCGCGGCCCGCCGTGCTGCTGCTCGACGAGCCGCTCGCCAGTCTCGATCGTGCCCTGCGTGAGCGCCTCGCTGAGGACCTCGAGGCCCGTCTCCACCAGAGCGACCTCGCCAGCGTGCTGGTGACACACGACCTCGACGAAGCCGCCACCGTCGCCGACCAGCTGTTGCTGCTGCGCGCGGGGCGCAGCGTGCAGCGCGGTCCGGCGGAGGCCTTGGTGCGCGACCCGGTGGACGCCTGGGTCGCCCGCTTCGTCGGGCACCCGAATGTCTACGAGGGCGCGGCCGTGGCTGGCCTACCGCTCGAGGGCGGCGAGGCGGCCTGGCTGCGCGACGACCTCGTCGAGGTGCTCAGCGCTGACGATCGGCACACACCCAGCGTCGAGGCTCGGCTGCTCCGGCTGCGACCCCAACGCGGGGGGCTGAGGCTCGACATCGAGGTGCCGGCCTGGGACGTCCGGATGGTGTGGCGTGGCGCGACCCGCGAACTCCCGGCCGGCCTTCGCTCCGGCGACATGCTGCGCCTGGTCGTGCCCACCGCGGCCTGGCGGCGGCTACCGAATGCGCTGCCGCCTGACGCCGAGGCGAACTCCGGGCGCGCCGCGCCGCGAGAGGCGGCGCAGACGTGACGGGCTCGCGCCAGCTCGCTCTGCTGCTCGCGGCGGGCCGCGTAGTGGCCACGCCGGCGCTCCGCGCCGCCGCTGCAGGGGCGAGCTGCGTGATCGCGGCCGATGGCGGCCTCCGCCACGCCCACAGCCTGGGAGTGCGGCCCGACCTGCTGGTCGGCGACCTCGACTCGGTCGACCGCGAGACGCTGGAGCGCTACCCGGACTTGCAGCGCGTCGTCCACCCGAGCGACAAGGACGCGCTCGACCTCGAGCTGGCCTTCGACGAAGCGCTTGCGAGGGGAGTCGAGGGCGTCCTGGTCTGCGGCGCGCTGGGCGACCGCCTCGACCAGAGCCTGGCCGGCGTGGCGGTCGCCGAGCGCTACCACCGCGATGGGCTCGACGTGACGCTCAACTCCGGCGACGCGCTGGTGCTGCCGCTTCGCAGAAGCGAGTCGCGCCGGGCCGACATCGCCGCGGGTACCGTCATGAGCGTGCTCGCCACCCTTCCTGGGACTCGCGTGTCCCTCGAAGGTGCGCGCTGGACGCTCGACCGCGCCGCGCTCGAGCCAGGCGTCGGGCTCGGGGTGTCGAACCTCGCAGATCGCGACGGACCATGCCTGACGCTGCACGAGGGCGGCTGCCTGCTGGTGGTGCCGCGCCTGCCGAGCCCCGCGGCCGACACGATCTGGGGGGCACGATCCGAGCGGCTGCGCGCCGGCCTCGAGCGCCGCCACCCGGCGCTCGAGGCTCTGATCGAACGCGCCGCCTACGACGAGGTGCTGCAACGGCCAGGCCTCGACCTCCGCACGAGGGAGCTGCTCGCGCTCGCCCACCTGATCACGATCGGTCGCCCGGAGCAGCTGCGCACCCGCGTGCTCGCCGCGCTGCGTGCCGGCGCGACCCCCGACGAGCTGCGCGAGCTGCTGCTGCATGCCGCCGTCTTCGTCGGCTTCCCGCGAGCGCTCGCCGCGGCCGACGAGCTCCTCGACGTGCTCGGCGGCACGGCGACCGAAGGCGACGCCGGGGCATGAGCAACGATGCATCCGATCCGCTCCGGCGCTTCACGCCCGAACTGCTCGATCACCTGGCGTTCATCTACGGCCCAGCGGCCGCCGACGGGCTGCTGGAGCGGCTGCTCGCGCGACTGCGCCGCACGCTGGAACGCTGCACTCTGCACCGCATCCCGCCCGAGTTGCGCCTCAGCGAGCACGACGCGCTGCTCATCACGTACCCCGATCAGGTGACGCTGGGTGGCGAGCCGCCACTGCGCACCCTGGGTCGCTTGCTCGACGAGCACCTCGCCGACGTCGTCAGCGGCGTCCACCTGCTGCCCTTCTACCCCTGGACCAGCGACGACGGCTTCAGCGTGGTCGACTACCGCCGTGTCGACGAGGACCTGGGCGACTGGTCCGACGTCACGGTCCTCTCGGGGCGCTACCGGCTGGCGTTCGACGCCGTGATCAACCACGTCTCCGCCGCCAGCGAAGCCTTCCAGGGCTACCTGCACGGCGACGAGCGCTACGCCGAGCACTTCGTCACGCTCGATCCGCACACCGACGTCTCGGCCGTGGTGCGCCCGCGCACCACCCCACTGCTGACGCGCCTCGAGACCGCGCGCGGCGAGCGATTCGTCTGGACGACCTTCTCGAGTGATCAGATCGACCTCAACTACGCCAGCCCCGAGGTGCTGCTCGACGTAATCGACGTGATCCTGACGTACGTCGAGCGCGGAGCGCGGATCCTGCGCCCTCGATGCAGTCACCTTCCTCTGGAAGGATCCCGGCAGCAGCAGCGTGCATCTGCCGCAGACCCACCGGATCATCAAGCTGCTGCGCAGCTGCCTCGAGGCGGCCGCGCCCGCCGTGGTACTGCTGACCGAGACCAACGTGCCGCACGCCGAGAACGTCGGCTACTTCGGCGACGGCCGCGACGAAGCCCAG
>SKMG01000211.1 GCA_007121175.1 Trueperaceae bacterium
CTGCGCTCGAGCGCTACGCCGTCGTCGACGCCGGCGGCGCCCTTGCGGATCATCACCCGGTCGGGCAGGATCGTGAGCCCGTACCTCACCTCGTCGAGGGCGCGGCGCAAGCGCGTCGTGTCCTCGCGCAGGGCGGCATAGGTCGGCGAAGCGAGGTACCGGCCCAAGAACGACGAGAACGCGCGCAAGGCGCGCGATCGCGGGCGCAGGCTCGAGAGTGCGCTCGCTAGGCGCTCGACGGCCTCGCAGTAAGAGGACGTCGCGTCGAGATGCAGCCCCCGCCGCTGCTGGACATCGCGCAGCAGCCCGGCCTGACGCGCGCGGACGCGAACCTGGTGCATGTCGTCGGCGAACGCCTCGACGTGGTGCCGCAGCTCTTCATGCATGAGGTCGCGGAACACCTCGTGGCGGTAGGCGACTGCGTCCGGGTCGCTCAGCGGTGTCCAGAAGAACGCTCTCAGCTCGTACTCGTCGCGCTCGGCGGTGATCGACGCGATCACCTGATCGAGGTTGAGATCGACGAAGCACGCGGGTGCGCGGCGCACCTGCGCCGGACTCGCCTGGGTTGGCTCTCGGAGTACGCTCGGACCAGTCACCTGCACTCCCTCGGGCGCGCGCCGCCCTCGGTCGCTACGGTAGCAGGGCAGGCAGGTCTTCCTTGGTTCGGTGAACCCGCTGGAGTCCGCGCGCCGCTCCTAGCTGGACCCGCAGCCGTAGGCCACGCGGACGAGCCGTCCGCCAGCCTTCGAGGGTCCGGGGCGGGGTCAGCGAGCGAACCTGCGCGCTCGAAAGCACTTGCTAGGCTCGTCGGAAGCGTCCGGCGGGATTCTCGACGCGTCGGCATCTCGGCCGCCGCAGCCCCTAGTGCGAGACAAACACCCGCCCGGAGCAGGGAAGGAGTGGTCTCATGGTCCTTCGGCGGTGGAAGCAGGCCTGGTGGTTGGCGCTGGCGCTCGCGCTGGTGAGCCACCTCGGCGCGGCCCAGACGGAAGCCGAGCTCGCCGGCACGTGGCGTGGCACCATCGGCACGGTCGAGCCGCTCGAGATCGCGGTGCGCTTGGAGAGGGTCGAGGCTGCGTGGAGTGGGACGATCGCGATCCCGGCCGACGCCGAGGTCGAGCTGCCGCTCGAGGAGGTGGCAGTCGACGAGGACGAGGTCCGCTTCGCGGTCGCCGGGTTGCGCGCCGCGGCGACGTTCGAGGGGACCCTCGTCGACGGACGAATCGAGGGGACCTTCAGGCGCAACGGCGAGGAGCTCCCGTTCCGCTTGCAGCGCCACGAGGAGCCCGCGCCTGACGAGCCGGCACCTGTCGAGCCGGCGCCAGACGAGCCTTCGCCTGACGAGCTGGCGCCCGGGGAGGCGTACCAGGATCCCCGCGGCCGGTTCAGCGTGCCTATCCCTGCCGGCTGGACCCTGATGGAGCGCGAGGACCACGTCGTGCTGAGCGATCCTGACGACGCCATCCGCATCGCCCTCGCGGTCGTCGATGAGGACGATCTCGAGGCGGCGATCGAGGAAGCCTGGAGCCGAGCGGAGCCGCGTTTCGACCAGCCGGTCGCGGAGCGGATCGAGCCGTCACCAGACCCAGGCGTCGACGAGATGCTCGTCATCAGGTACGAGAGCGAGCCAGGCCTGATCTGGCAGGCGATCGCCCGCCTGCACGAGGGCACGGCGCACGTTGTCGTCATCGCTGCCGAGCTCGAGGTGGCGCAGCAGCGAGACGCCCAGATCGACGTCATCCTCAGCGGCTATCGGATCGTCGATATCGTCGATCCCTGACTCAGCGGAACCGCGTAGGCTCGGCGCGCCCGAACGATCGGGGTTCCTGCTTCGTGCAGGAACCCCGGATGCGTGTCGGTTCGTCGGTCGCGTCGCGGTTAGTGGCGGCTGGGGTCGCTGGCGCGCTCGTAGCCGTAGCGCACCGCGGGTTCGAACTCGTGCCAGGTCCCGGCATTCTGGCGCTCCCAGCGGTCGCGCGCGGAGGGCTCCACCTCGCTCCAGGTCTGCCCCGAATAGGTGGGGTGGTGGGCGAGGTCGATGCCGAAGCGGTACGCCACCTCGGCGTCTTCGTACGTAGGCGCGTCACCGAACGTGTCGCGGTGGTGGACGCGATAGTGCTCACGGTCGGCGTCGAAGACCGTGCGCGCATCGACGCGAGCATCGTCGGCGCGCTCGACCTCGACGTCGGTGCGCCGCACGGTGTCGCGCACGGTTTCGGTGCGCTCGTCGACGTCCTTGCTCAATACCACCTCCTCGATCACGCGTGCGCGCTTGTCGACGATGACGTCTTCGGTGGTCTCGGTCATCTCGACGGTCTCTTCGCGGAACGCGTCTCCCGTCTCGGCGCCGCGGAGCGTCCGGTCGGCTGGCCTGCGGTCGACGTGGACGGATTCGTCACGCACCGTGACCTGCTTCTCGACGGGCTCCTCGGTGACGTAGCGGCGCACGCGGACGCCGCCGCGCTCGACCTGGCGCTTGCCGACATCGAGTTCCTCCTCGACGACCGGGATCGACGCCTCGTGGGCTTCGCCCGACTCCGAGCGGCGCGCGCGGCGCTCGTCGCTCACGCCGGCCTCTGCGCCGGTGGTAGGCGGAGCCTCGCGCGTGCTGGCGGTCGAGGCGCCGGTGGTGCCTGCGGTACCCGCCGTGGTCCCCGCTGCCGCGGCGCTCGCGTCGGTGGTGTCGGTGGCCCCCCAGGGAGGCGCGCTCTCGTGGCGCTGCATGATCTGGACGGCCTCCTCGGCGCGCTCATCGGGCGCCTCGACGGTCACCAGCCGGGCGCCTGCGCTGACGCCGCGTACGTACTCCTCGGCTTCACTCTCCGGCACGCCCTGATCGACGAGCCAGTCCTTGAGGTTGGGCCCGGCTTCATGGTGATGGTGGATGCTGTGACGCGGGAAGTCGTTCTGCGTCAGATCGTTCGTGAGGTGTTCGACTTCGACTTCGGTCGGATAGAGACCAACGACGGTGATGGCCATGGGGTCCTCTCCTCGGCTCGAGACGGCTCAGGTCTCGTCGGACTCGATCGGTTCGTTGTCTTCGGGCGCGATACGTTCGACGTCCGCGCTCTGGCTACGGAGGTTGACGCGCGTAGTTTCGCGTTGGGTCTGCTGGCGCTTGGTCAGGTGGAGCTCCTCCTTCAACAGCAGTCGCTTCTCGATGACGAGGACTTCCTCGTGCAGCGGCACGATGGTGGTGTCGCCTTCGGTGCGGACGGCGGCTGGTGCCTCGACGAAGCGGTCGACGCTCACGCGCGTGACCTCGACGGTCTCGACGCTCACCTCTTCGTCGACGAGCTCATCGCGTTCAGACGTCGTGGTGCGGACTCGGACGGTCGCCGTCGGCCGCTGCCGCTTCTCGATCACCGGCTGCTCCTCCGCGACCGGCACCACCTGATGCCCGCTGCGGGCCTGAGCAACCGCTGCGACGTCCGCGAAGCTCGTCGCGAGCTCGACGGTGTCCGCCTCGTGTCGCGCGATCATCTC
>SKMG01000172.1 GCA_007121175.1 Trueperaceae bacterium
CGGGTCGAACCCCCGGAGGCCGCGGAAGCGATCCGCCGCGCGATCCGAGCGCTCGCGACGGACTGGGCGCTCCGACACGCCCATGGCCGCTGACGGCGGGTGCCGCGTTGGGCCAGGATGAATCGGCCCTGTGTAGCGCTACCCGCTCAACTGCCCGATGATCGCGAACATCGGCAGGAACATGCCGGCCACGATGAAGCCGACGATCACGCCGAGGAACACGATCAGCATCGGCTCGAGGGCGGCGGTGAGCCCTTCGACCGCCTCGTCGACCTCGCGCTCGTAGAACTCCGCGATCTTCTCGAGCATCGCGTCGATCGCGCCGGTCTCCTCGCCGATCGCCACCATGGAGCTCACCAGCGGCGGGAACACCAGGGGATACTTCATCAGCGTCACGCTGATCTGCTCGCCTCGCTGCACCGCGTCCTTGGTCTCTGTGAGGATGTCCTCGACGATCACGTTGCCGGCCGTGCCCTTGGTGATCTCGATCGACTCGACGATGTTCACGCCGCTCTTGAGCAGCAGCCCGAAGGTCTGCGAGAAGCTCGCGATGGCGCTCTTCTGCACCAGCGTTCCCAGCACCGGCAGCCGCAGCAAGACCCGATCGATCACGTGGCGGCCGTTGTTGGTGCGGTAGTAGAAGCCGAGGCCGACGATTCCGGCCACGATGAGGATCAGCAGCAGCCACCACTGGTACCTGAGGAAGTCGCTGACCGCCACTAGGATCTGGGTGATGAGCGGCAGATCGCCGCCGAGCTGATCGAGGATCTGCGCGAACTGCGGGACGATGCCAGTGAGCAGGAAGAACGTGACCGCGACGGCGATCACCAGCACCACCGCGGGATAGGTCATGGCGGAGCGCACCTTGCCCCGGATCGCCTGCTGCTTCTCCATGTAGGTCGCGACGCGCTCCAAGATCCCGTCGAGGTTGCCCGAGACCTCGCCCGCGCGCGCTAGGTACACGTAGAGCTTGTTGAAGATCCGAGGGTGCTTCGCGAGCGCGTCGGAGAGCGGCAGACCGGTCTCGACATCGGTGCGGATCTTACCCAGGGCGTCCTTCATGCCCTGCTTGTCGGCCTGCCGCTGCAGGATGTTCAGCGATTGCACCACCGGCAGGCCGGCGGCGATCACCGTGGCGAACTGCCGGCTGAAGATCGTCACGTCGCGCAGCCCGGGCGCGTCGAGGAACGCCGGCATCTTGATCTCCATGTTGAGACCCTTGGCCGGCGGCTTGATCTCGGCGACGAACATGCCCTTGTCACGCAGCGACGCGGCGACCTCGCGCTCGGTAGCCGCCTCCATCGTGGCGGTCACGACCTTGCCGCCGCGGTCTCGTGCTCGGTACGTGTAGACGGGCATGCGGCCTCCTCGAGCGGTCCCTTGACTCGGCGAGCGCGCACGCCACGCCGCGGTCCCGATCGACCGATGCCCGACTCTAGCCCGGGCCGGCCCCCGCGCTCCATGGATTGCCTCACTCCCGCGGCCGTCTCGCGCCAACGGGTAGGATCACGCGTCGTGCTGCGCCGCTTCTTCGCCCACTACCGTCCATACCGAAAGCTCTTCGCGCTCGACTTCTGCTGCGCGGTCGTCTCGGGCCTGCTCGAGCTCGGTTTCCCGCTCGCGGTGACGCTGTTCGTCGACCGGTTGCTGCCGAGTGGCGACTGGGGCCTGGTGATGCTCGCAGCGGCCGGACTGCTGGCGGTCTACCTGACCAACACCGCGCTGATCGCGATCGTCGTGTACTGGGGCCACATGCTCGGGATCAACATCGAGACCGACATGCGCCGCAGCGCGTTCGACCACCTGCAGCGCCTCTCGTTCAGCTACTTCGACGAGCAGAAGACCGGTCACGTAGTCGGGCGACTCACCAAGGACCTCGAGGAGATCGGCGAGGTCGCCCACCACGGCCCGGAGGACGCGTTCATCGCGGTGATGACGCTGCTCGGCGCGCTGCTGCTGATGTTCAGCCTCAACGTCGAGCTGGCGCTGATCACCATGGCGGTGCTGCCCGGGACGGTGTGGCTCACGTTGCGCTACGGTGGCCGGCTGACCCTCAACTGGCGCCGGCTGTTCCAGCGCGTCGGTGCCTTCAACGCCCGCATCGAGCAGAACGTCGGCGGCATCCGCGTGGTGCAGGCCTACGCCAACGAGGACCACGAGCGGCGACTGTTCGCTCGCGACAACGCCGAGTACCGCGCCACGAAACTGCAGGCGTACAAGTACATGGCGGCCAGCGTGTCGTTCTCCTACCTCGGCATGCGCCTGACGCACGTGGTCGTGCTGGTGGCAGGCAGCTACTTCGTGATCAGCGGCACGCTCAGCGCCGGCGGCTTCGTCGGCTTCCTGCTGCTGGTGAACGTGTTCTTCCGTCCGATCGAGAAGATCAACGCCATGATCGAGCTCTACCCCAAGGGCTTCGCCGGGTTCAAGCGCTACCTCGAGTTCTTGGACACCTCACCCGACGTTCGCGATCGCCCTGGCGCCGTGCCGGCGCCGTCGTTCGCGGGACGTATCCGCTTCGAGGGGGTCGAGTTCGCCTACGCCGACGGCCGCCCGGTCCTGCACGGCATCGACCTCTCGATCGACCCGGGCGAGACGGTCGCCTTGGTCGGCCCGTCCGGCGCCGGCAAGACGACCCTCTGCTCGCTCTTGCCGCGCTTCTACGACGTCAGCGGCGGCCGCATCACCATCGACGGCCTCGACGTGCGCGACCTGCGACTGCGCTCGCTGCGCAGCCAGATCGGCATCGTCCAGCAGGACGTGTTCCTGTTCGGGGGTACGGTGCGCGAGAACGTCGCGTACGGACGCCTCGACGCCAGCGAGGCGGAGATCCTCGAGGCAGTGCGCCGCGCGCGGCTCGACGAGGTGGTGGCGAACCTCGAGCACGGGCTCGACACCGTGATCGGCGAGCGCGGCGTAAAGCTCTCCGGCGGCCAGCAGCAGCGCTTGTCGATCGCGCGGATGTTCCTGAAGAACCCACCCATCCTGATCCTCGACGAAGCCACCTCGGCGCTCGATACCGAGACCGAACGCGCCATCCAGCGCTCGCTCGCCGAGCTCGCCGCCGGCCGCACCACGCTGGTGATCGCGCACCGGTTGGCGACGATCGTGCATGCCGACCGCATCGTGGTGGTCGACGAGGGGTGGGTGATCGAGCAGGGGCCGCACGAGGAGCTCCTCGAGCGCGACAGCCTGTACCGGCGCCTGCACGACGCCCAGTTCGGTGTCGCGGAGGCCGAGACGCTCGGCGATGCCGGCAGCACTCGAACGCCGAGCGGCGATGATCAGTTCGGCGGAGCGATGCCCACGCGGTAGGTCGGTGAGGTGTAGAAACCGCCCGTGGCGGTGCGGTGAGCAGGAGGTCGATGGTGCCCGCGGTAGGCTCCCGCATGCCACGCGAGACCAAGGCTGCCCGCCGTGCCCGCGCCGCCGAGGTGCTCGCCGGCCTGCGCTCGGCCTACCCGGACGCCCGCAC
>SKMG01000090.1 GCA_007121175.1 Trueperaceae bacterium
ACTACCGCATGCTGGAGCGGCTGGGGTACATGCGGCTGGTAGGCGACCGGCGCTCGCTCAGCGAGCATTGGGCCGCATGGAGCGCCTGGCGGGCCGCTGGCGCGCCGATTGGCCAGGAGCCAGTTCACGGGATCGTGCTGACGATGGAGGGTGCGGACTCGGTGCCGGCACCCGAACACCTCGAGGGCTGGTACCAGGACGGACTGCGGATCCTGGGCATGACGCACTACATGGACAGCCGCTATGCCCACGGGACCGGCACCGAGGGTGGGCTCAAGCCGGCCGCCGCCGGGCTCCTCGCGGTGATGACCGACCTCGGCATGGCGCTCGACCTCACCCACCTGGCCGACGAGAGCTTCTGGCAGGCGCTCGAACTGTGGGACGGGCCGGTGCTGGCGAGCCATCAGAACGCCCGCGCGCTGGTCCCCGGCGAGCGCCAGTTCGACGACGACCAGCTGCGCGCGGTCATCGAGCGCGGCGGAGTCGTCGGCGCAGCGCTCGACGCCTGGATGCTGGTGCCGGGCTGGGAGCGGGGCGTGACGAGCCCAGAGGTCGTCGGCCTCGACGCCGTCGCGGACCACCTCGCCCACGTCTGTGAGCTCGCGGGCAACACCTCCCACGTCGCTATCGGCAGCGATCTCGACGGCGGCTTCGGCACCGAGCAGACGCCGCGTGAGCTCGACACCATTGCGGATCTGCAGAAGCTGCCGGCTCTGCTGCGCCACCGAGGCTTCACGCCCGCGGACGTCGCCGCCATCATGCACGGCAACTGGCTGCGCTGGCTCGAGACGGTCCTCGACGAGCGCTGAGCTGCCGTTGCTGCTGCCGTGCGCACGATAGCGCCGGCGCAACGACGCCACGCTCGCCGGCACCGTCACTGCACGACAGCGCGCCGCCCCCAGTCTCGGGGGCGGCGCGCTGTGGCGAGGTTGGGTCGCGACTCGGGTAGCGGCTCGAGAAGCGGTCCTCTAGAAGCGCGTGATGAGTTCCGGGTCGATGGTCGAGCCGACGCCGACGCCGAAGCGAGCGAGCGTTCCGGCCTTCGCCGAGATCAGCCACTGGTGCCGTTCGGCGACCGAGACGCGGGTGGCGCCGGGTGCGCTGGTCTCGATCGAGACCACCGTCCCCGAGGCGTCGATCGCCGCGAACTCGATCGGGGACCGGACACCCTCGACGGAGTAGCTGGTGCGGGCGGTCGTCTCACGGGCCAGGGGGTAGAGCAGGAAGGCGTTGTCCAGCGCCTGCTCGCCAACGCCCTTGAAGCCCAGGTTGCGCGCGGCGCTGGTATCGGCGATGCGCACTGGTAGCAGCGCGCCGCTGCCGTCCGCGTTCAGCACGAACACCGAGCCGGTCGGCAGAGTCGCGAACGCCGTGGGCAGGAAGGTGGGCTGGTTCGCCGCGATACGGGGCGCCATCATGTACGTGCCGACCAGATAGGCGATGGCCGCGATCACCAGGACGATCAGTGCTGGCTTGACGCGGTCGTTCCACTTGATGCGCTCGGAGAAGCTGACGGATGCAGTTGCCTGTGCCATGTAGGTCCCCTTTCAGGACTCGGTCTTGGAGTAAAGGTAGGCTGATGTCGTTAAGTGGACGTGAAATGCGCGCCGGCGATGCGCCGAAGCGCGGTTTCATCGCCGCTTCATGACACGCTCATAGGCTGTCTGACGAGCTCGCACCGCACGAAGGGAGAGCATGCGCGTTCTGATCGTGGAGGACGACGTCAGCCTGGCAGTGACGCTGCGCGAGAGCCTGGCCGCGCAGGGCTTCTCGGTGCTCCTCGCGCACGACCGCGAGGCGGCGTGGGAGACCACCTGGCGCGAGGCGTTCGACGTCGTGGTGCTGGACGTGATGCTGCCGGGTGATGACGAAGCTGGCTTCCATCTGGCGGCAGACATGCGTGAGGCTGGCTTCCATCAGCCGATCCTGTTCCTCAGCGCGCGCGACGCGGTCCCGGACCGCGTGCGGGGACTCGGCCTGGGCGACGACTACCTGCCGAAGCCATTCGCGCTCGACGAACTGCTGGCACGGCTCAAGGCGCTCTACCGGCGCGGCGAGGTCCGCTCCGAGGTGCTGAGGTGGCGCGACGTCGAGGTGCTCGCGCTCGAGCGCCTGGTGCGGCGCGGCGGCGAGACCGTCAAGCTGACGAGCAAGGAGTTCGAGGTCCTGCTGCTCTTGATGCAGAACCCGGGGCGCGCGTTCACCCGCGCCGAGATCTTGGACCGCGTGTGGGGCCTCGGCTTCGAGCACAGCTCCAATGTGCTCGACGTCTACGTGAGCAATCTCCGAGGTAAGCTCGGCGACGAGGTCGTGGAGACCGTCCGGGGGCTCGGGTACCGTGCTCCGGCCTGAGGACGGCGTCGCATGAGGCTCCGCACCAGGCTCGCGCTGGTGGCGGCCGGCCTGACCCTGCTCGGTACGGTGCTCGGCCTCTCACTCACCTACCTCGGGCTCCTCAACCTGCGCATGGCGGGCTTCGACGGCGAGAACCGCCTCCTCGCGACGCTGATCACCGAGGTGGCGGTGCTGCGCGAAGACCAGACGATCCGGGTGCCGGTGGTCGTCGGCAGCTACCTGACCGGAGAGCGCAGCACCAGCGCCGCGCACGTCTACGTGGACGGGCAGCTGATCTGGACCGGCGGCGTGCCGACCGCACCGCGACCGCTCGACCCGGAGCGGGTCCTGAGCGGGGTCGGTGGCTACACCGTGCAGGAGTGGCGCGTCTACACGATGCGCGATGAAGATGCCGGCGTGGTCGTGCAGGTCGGGCGCCCGCTGCTCGGGCTGCGCGAGGTGCTGGGCCCGTTTCCCTGGCTCGGTCTGGTCGTCGCCGCGCTGGTCACCCTGCTCACCGGCGCACTGGCGTTCTGGATCGTCGGTCTGGCGCTGGCGCCGCTGCGGCGCCTGTCCGAGGCGACCGAGCGCTTCACGAGCGCCGACGACGTCCCGGTGATCCCGGGGCGCGACGAGCCCGCACGGCTCGCGCGCGCCTTCGCCGAGCTGCTGGCGCGCCTCAGGGCCGAGCGCGAGCGCGAGCACCGCTTCCTGGCGTATGCCGCGCACGAGCTGCGCACGCCCCTCTCGGCGCTGCGCGCGGGGCTCGAGGCGGTGAACTCCGGCCGCCTGACGCTCGGGCCGGAGCTGGTGCAGCGCTTGTATCGCGAGGCCACTCGCCTCGAAGGTCTGGCGCAGAATCTGCTGGCGCTCTCGACCGCCGAGGTCGGTGAGGCCAGCTTCGAGCCGGTCGACCTCGAGCAGATCGCCGCCGACGCCTACGACCGCTTCCTGCCGCTGGCGCTCGAGAAGGGGCTGATGCTGGAGCTCGAGCGCGGACCTGCGGTCGTCCACGGAGACCTGCGGCTGCTCGATCAAGCGCTCGGCAACCTGATGTCCAACGCCCTGCGAGCCACCTCGAAAGGCGGCATCGTGATCCGCACCGGCGTGGCG
>SKMG01000280.1 GCA_007121175.1 Trueperaceae bacterium
CCCGACAGGAAGTGGTACATGGCCTGTTCCCGGCTCAGTCGGCTGATCGGCGGCATCACCCCGAAGGCGTCGGCGCTCAGGAACACCACGTCCTTCGGGTGCCCGCCGCGTCCGGTCTCGCTGGCGTTCGGGATGTACGACAGCGGATAGGCCGCCCGGGTGTTCTCGGTCTTGCCGCCGTCTTCGAAGTCTGCGGCGCGCGTGCGCGGGTCGAGCACCACGTTCTCGAGCACCGCCCCGAAGCGCGTGGAGGCGGCGAAGATCTCCGGCTCGCTCGCCGCAGAGAGCCCGATCACCTTGGCGTAGCAGCCGCCCTCGAAGTTGAACACGCCCCCGTCCGACCAGCCGTGCTCGTCATCGCCGAGCAGCCGGCGGCGGGGGTCGGCCGAGAGGGTGGTCTTGCCGGTGCCGGAGAGGCCGAAGAAGAGCGCCACCTCGCCGTGCTCGCCTTCGTTGGCCGAGCAGTGCATCGGAAGCACGCCCGCTAACGGCAACTCGAAGTTGAGCGCCGTGAAGATCGCCTTCTTCATCTCACCGGCGTACTCGGTGTTGGCGATCAGCACCAGCCGCTGCGCGAAGTCGAGCGCGACGGCCGTCTCGCTCAGCGTCCCGTGCCGGTCCGGGTCGGCACTGACGCTGGGCAGGTTCAGGACCGTCCAGCCCCGGCGCTCGCGCGCCTGGGGGGAGCCGCTGGCGATGAACAGGTTGCGCACGAAGAGCGAGTGCCAGGCCTTCTCGGTGACGACCCGCACCGGCTGCTGCAGCCGCGGGTCGCTGCCGATGAAGAGCTCTTGCACGAACAGCTGACGCTCGGCGGCGACGTCGAACATGTCCTGCTGTAGGCGCCCGAACGCCTCGGGCGTGAGCGGCTGGTTCACCGTCCCCCAGTCGACGTGGTCCTCGCTGAAGGCGTCGCGGACCACGAACTTGTCCTGCGGCGAGCGGCCGGTGAAGGCGCCGGTGTCGGCCACCAACTGCCCGCCGTCGGCCAGCTGTGCCTCGCCGCGCCTCACCGCGTGTTCGTAGAGGACCGCTGGGGCCGCGTTCAGGATCGGGCTCAGCAGCGGCAGGCGCAGCGCGCTCGAGCCGTTATCGTCGGAGTCGGCCATGGGTCCCTCGGCTTCCCCGGGCCGCGAGGCCCGTTCGCCACGGTTATATCAGTGACTCATCGCCGCCGAGCTGCCCGGCGTCACCAGCGCAGCGTCACCCCGAGCCGAGCTGCCCGGCGTCACCAGCGCAGCGTCACACCGAGCCGCGCCGTCTGCCGCTCGGTGCGCAGGTCGACGCCGGCCTCGAGTGCCACGGAGCGGCTGATGTCGTAGCGCACCGCGGCGGAGACGCCCGGTACCGCCTGCGAAGCGGCAGCGGAGGGGAAGTCGAGCCGTCCCGAGACGTCGAACGTGACCGGGCCGACGTCGTAGGTCAGCATCAGCTCCTGCGAGAAGGCGAAGGCGCGCTCGGCGTCGTCGAACGACCCGAGCCGGTACGAGGCGAACAGGTCATCCGACAGGTAGCCGCCCAAGCGCAGCGAGACGCCGAACGGATCGCCGCCGCCGCCGAGGATGTCGGTCAGCGCCGTGGTGCGGATCTCGACCACGTCGATCCCGAACGCCTCGGAGAGCGCCGCCTGCAGCTCCGCGACCACCAGGACGTCGAGGGCCGTATCCAGCGCGCTCTGCGCGACCGCCCCCGCGAAAGCGCCGGTGCCGCCCGGCTCGAGCCGCCCGAAGGCGATCAGGCCCAGCAGCTCCAGCTCGGTCAGCGAGCGCGTGCCGGCGGTCAGCCCGTTGGTGGTCGGCGGGGTCTCGACCAGCGCGTCGCTGGCGAGGCGCGGGACGAGGTCCAGGGTCAGCTCACCGTTGGCGTCGGTGACGACGTCGCCGTCGAACGCGAGCGTCACTTCGAAGCGCGGTCCGGCCGGAGCCACGAAGCGCAGGGCGCTCCCCGCGCCCAGCGCTCGCGCCTTCTCGAACTGACTGCGCGCCTCGACCGCCAAGCTCGGCAGCACGCCGCGGGTCGGCTCGAAAGCCGCCTCGGCGCGCAGCAGCTCGAAGTCCCGACCCGAGAAGCGCAGCGTGCCGCGCAGGGCAGAGGCGCTGCCCTCGAGCCGCGGCGCGGCCGCATCGCCCGTGAGCGTCAGATCGAACGCCGCTTCGGCGGTGCCGAACGTCTCACTGAGCATCACCCGCTGCGGTGCCAGGAGGCGCACGCGGTCGAACACCACCAGCTCGAGCGCCGCGCGCTGCGCCGCGAGCTCGGCGGGTGAACGCGCCTCGGCAGCACCTACGCCCGCTGCGGCGCGGGCGCCGAGGTCGATCCGCAGCTCCCTCGCATCGATCGTCCCCGAGAGCTGCAGGCCGTCGTCGAGGCGGGCGCGCAGGTCGGCGTCGAGCGTCGAGCCGCCGATGAACAGGAACGGCAGCGCCAGCTGGACGCCGCGGCCCACGGCGCGCAGGTCGAACGGGTCGAGCGTGCCCTCGATGCGGAAGGGGGCGCCGAGCGCGCCGTCGACCAGCAGCGTGGTGGGGCCGCTCCCGCGGCGCTCGAGGCGCGCGTCGAGATCGCTCAGTCGGCCCACCAGCGGCGCGTCGAGCTCGCCGCGGGCGGTGACCACGAGCTCGTCGACCTCGAGTGGACTCAGCCGCACGCGGCCGCTGCCCGCCACGCTCACGGCGCCCTCGAGCGGCTGCAGGCCGAGCACCTCGGCGCGCAGCGACAGCTCCTCGCCGTCGAGGTGCGCTTCGGCCTCGAGCAGCTCGTAGGAGGTGCCGGCCACGTCGAGGCGCAGGTTGCGGCCCTCGAGCGCCAGCACCGGTTGCGCCAAGGTGCCGCGGCCGATCAGCCGCAGGTCGCCGGCAGCGCCGACGCCGTAGCGGGCGAGGTCCGGCACCAGCCCCAAGAGCGGGCTGAAGTCGGCCTCCTCGGCCACCACCTCGAGGTCGATGCGCTCCGGGCGGATCTCGCCCGTCGCACGCCAGGCGCCGCTGCCCTCGAACGACGCCTGCTGGATGCGCAGCGCGCCGTCGGCCAGCTCGAACGCCACCTGGCCGAGCGTGACGATCCCCTCGCGCTCGAGCCGCACCAGCTCGGTGGCGACGCGCAGGTCGAGCGCCGAGCCGTCGCCGGGCTCCCAGCCGGCCCGCACGGCGCCGGTCACCTCGGCGCTGACGTCGCTCGGCCCGACCATGGCCTCGGCCAGGGCGTGCAGCGGGAAGCGCTCCAGCCGTGCCAGGCCCTCGAGGCGACCGTCGCGCCAACTCACGGTGGCGCTGCTGCCGACCGCCTCGAGCCGCACGTCGGCGCTGCGGCGACCGAGGTCCGCGGCCACGGTCGCGACCAGCGGCAGCGCCCGCTCGGCGAGGCGCAAGTCGCCGGCCACCAGCTGCCCGACCGCCTGCTCGCCGCGCACCGCCACGCTGCCGCTCAAGGTGCCGTCGAGGTGCG
>SKMG01000316.1 GCA_007121175.1 Trueperaceae bacterium
CAGCGCTGCATGGCGCGCATGACCCGCTACCGCATCCGCCACCTGCCGGTCGTCGACGAGTCCGGGGAACTCGCGGGGATGGTGTCGATCGGTGACCTGCTGAAGGCCACCATCGCTGAGCAGGAGTTCGAGATCGACGGGCTGCAGAGCTACATCGCCGGGACTGAGTGACGCCCGGCTCTCCGTGACCGCCGACGGTGCTCGAGGGGTACCGCCCACGGCCAGGTGCGAGCGCCCGCGAAGGCTTTCCGTAGACAGCCTGCAGCGCCAGCCGCGCGGGTTCGAAGCGTGGACGGGCTGGTTGACGAGTAGATGCCTAGAATATAAACGGTGAAAAGAGTGAGACACGCGCGTTCCATACCACGAACTGCAGCAGAGCGCAACGTATAGGGAATCGGCACGGCCGCTGGTGGTGTGCTATGGTTTTGGCTAGAATGGCAATCGGAGAACGGTGTTGAAGTTTCCCGCCGATAGAGGCGGCCAGAACGAGGGCAGAATCGCTACAGCCGTAAGACCGAGGGAGGATAGGCGATGAAGGCAACACTCATTGCACTGAGCGTGATGATGCTGGGGTTCGGTACCGCGCTTGCGCAAGCGGACACCGATGGTCGCTTCTTGCAGCACGCTGAAGAGACCGACCTGCGTGCGTCGAGGTTGATGGGCGCCACTGTGTACGTGACCCAGACCGACGTAGCGGTCACGACCGTCGACGGGGTGCCCGGGGACTGGGAGAGCGTCGCCAACATCGACGACGTCATCTTCTCGCATGACGGCCAGATCCGGGGCGTCCTGGTCGACGTGGGCGGCTTCCTCGGCATCGGTGCTCGCACCGTGATGGTGAGCATGGACGCCCTGAACTTCGTGCGCGAGCACGACGGCGACGATGTGTACGTGGTGATCACCTCGACCCGCGAGGAACTCGAGCATGCGCCGGAGTTTCAAGACGACATGGCGGCGCGCGAGATGACCGAAGAGGACCGCCGCGCCGAAGCGGAGCGCCGCGCTGCGGACGAGGGTCGTCTCGGTGTGCCAGCGGAGCCGGCTGATGGGTTCCGGCGCGTCGAGTGGGGCACACTGACCGTCGATGACCTCCAGGGCGCCACCGTGTACGACCGCTTCAACGAGCGCGTGTCGGGCATCAGTGACATCGTGCTCTCCGAAGGCGGCACGGAAGTCGTCGCCGTCTTGATCGACGTCGGTGGCTTCCTGGGCATCGGTGCCCGCACCGTTGCGGTGTACATGGAACAGCTCGAGATCCAGTACGACCCGCAGGTCGACGACGTGCGCGTGTACCTGGCCATGACCGAGAGTGAGCTCGAGAACCTGCCGGAGTACCAGCGCTAGGCGGCTCGACTCCGAGCACAACCTTCGTGAGGAGCGCCCCGGTGCGATGCGGCGGGGCGCTCTCTTCCTGGCGGGGGCCGGCGTCGAGGCTGGGGGGCCGGCGTCGTGCTGGGGAGCCGCCCTGGCAGCCGAGCGCGAAGGTCGCCCGTACGGAACGCTTGGGTCCTCGGCAAGGCCGGGGAATATCGCTGGCGGGTTGTCGCCGTCAGCTCACACCACCCCAATCCCCGCCCACCGCTCCAGCGTCCGCACGGTGGCGTACGTCCCCCGGTGCACGTCCCGCCAGCGGACGTGCTCGTTGGGGCTGTGCACCCGTCCGCCGGGGTAGCTGATGCCGAGCATCGCCATCGGCACGCCGAGCGTCTCGACGAAGGGGTGCAGCGGCCCGGAGCCGCCGGAGGAGACGACGATCACCGTCGGCGAGCCGTAGACCTCCTCGAGCGCCGCGGCGGCGTGGCGCAAGAAGGGGTCACCGGGGTCGACGCGGGCCGGCCACTCGGGCTCCTCGCCGAGCTCCGCGCGCACGTCACCGAAGCCGTGCCGGTCGAGGTGCGCGCGCAGCAGCGTGAACACCTCGTGCGGGTCCTGGTCAGGCACCAGCCGGAAGTCGAGCTTGGCCATGGCGCTCGCCGGCAGCACGGTCTTCATGCCAGGGCCGCCGTAGCCGGCGTGGATGCCGTTGACGTTGAGCGTCGGCTCGAGCTGCAGCCGGCGCTGGTACTCGCTGCCAGTGGCGCCTCCGAGGAAGCGCTCGACGCCGACGTGCGCCTTGACCTGATCGTCTTCGAAGGGCGCGGCCTCGATGTGGCGGCGCTCGGCATCGCTCACTGGCCGCACGCGGTCGTAGAAGCCGTCGATCAGCACCCGGCCGTTCTCGTCGCGCAACGACGCGACCGCCGCCCCCATGCGATAGGCGGCGTTCTGGATCACCGGGCCGTAGGCGGAGTGCAGGTCATGCGCGGCGGTGCGAAGCGTCAGGTCGACCGAGAGGATGCCCTTGAGGCCGCACACCAGCGTCGGCCGGTCGCCGGCGTCGACGCCGCCGAACTCCCAGAAGCCGACATCGGCGGCGAGCCGCTCACGCTGCTCGCGCACGTAAGCGGTCATGTTGGGGCTGCCGATCTCCTCCTCGCCCTCGACGGCGAACACCACCCCGAAGGGCAGCTCGCCGTGGCGCTCCTCGAGCCAGCGGAGCGCGATGGTGCGGGAGACCAGCTGACCCTTGTCGTCGCTGGCGCCGCGGCCGTAGAGGTTGCCGTCCCGTTCGGTGAGCGTGAAGGGATCGGAGTCCCAGAGCTCGAGCGGGTCGGCCGGCTGGACGTCGTAGTGGTTGTAGAACAGCACCGTCGGCGCGCCCGGCACGCGCCGCTCGGCGAAGACCACCGGCGCGCCGGCGGTCGGGTGGAGCTCTACGTCGAGCCCGAGGCCGCGCAGTTGCTCGCCGACCGCCTCGGCGGTCTCGGCTTGGCCGCGGCCCTCGGCGCCGACCGAGGGGATAGCGACGAGGCGAGCGAGCTGATCGCTGAATGCTTCGGCGAGGTGGCGCGGGAGGAGGGTCATGGCCGCATGCTACTCGCCGGCCGCCGAGCGGCGACGCGGGCCCCGGCGGCCCTCACGACACGGCCCGCACGCCCGAGCAACTCCGGCGCGACCGGCGGAGCCCAAGAAGGCGCGCTCGCGTCTGCGCTCGGGGCCACCAGCGGTCGCGTTCGTTCCCGAGCCGACGATCGCCCAGTCCCTGCGGTGGCCGGCGCGCCCGGTGCGTGGCATTTCGCATCGACGCGCTTCGCGCTCGCTCCTAGACTAGCTTCACGCCCGGCGTACACCGGGCGGTTGGACGCGACGAAGTCTGTTCCGTAGTTGGGCGCTTGGGGCAGATGGAGCGAGTAGCGCAACCGGCCAGCCATGTGCGTAGGCTTCCGCTCAGGTGGTTCTACCTCGCTCCATCGCACCGCCCGGACGGACGGCGCGGCCAGCGTCGCCTCCTGGGAGGGCGAAGGTGTCATGGGTCAGGACCCTCCCCTGAACCTCGGGACCCTCTCCTCGAGACGGCCACCCCCGCAATCCGGCGAGGGTGGCCGTCTGGACTGAG
>SKMG01000339.1 GCA_007121175.1 Trueperaceae bacterium
CGAGCACGAGACCGCGAACCTGCACGGCGGCCCCTTCTGGCGCCAGCACTTCGAGGCGTTCGCGCTGTTCTCGCTGCGTTACGTCGAGGCGCCTTAGCCGCCCGGCCGGCTCGTCCTACCCGTGCGCGTCGTCCCGCAGGGACCGCTCCATGAACACCATGTAGGGCTTGAACTCGTCCGGGTAGTCGTGATGCGGTTCGGCCGGGCTGAAGCCGAACGAAGTGTAGAGCGCGATCGCCTCGGTCATCAGGTCGCCGGTGTCGAGACGCATCAGCTCGAAGCCGTCTTCACGAGCGGCCTCGATGAGAGCGGCGCACAAGCGGCGTCCGATCCCTTGCCCCTTGAAGCGATCGAGGACGAAGAGCCGCTTCATCTCACACGAGCCGTCGGGCAGCCGACGATAGGCACCGCCGCCGCACACCTCGACGTCGCGGAGCGCGAGCAGCGTCCTTCCATTCGGTGGACCATACGCGACCGATAGGTCCTCGATCTCCTTCGTAAGCGCCTGGTGGCTGAAGACGCGCTCGACGAGCCACGGCACGCTACTGTAGCGCTCGCGGCACCAGCCGACGTACGCGCTGATGAGCGCTCCGAACGCTTCGTACTCCTCGGGCCTGCTGGCAACCCGGATGATCTCGGACATGGGCGAGCGTACTACCCAGCCGCGGAGCCGCGCGTATCGAAGGGTTGCGGCGTGGGTACTGGCTCAGGGTGCTTCGGTCACATCACGGCGTTCTCGCGCGATCGGTGCGGCGGCTGGCGCAAGCCCTGACCGGCCCCCCACCTGCACCACCAGCGTGCCCAGGGAGGCGAGCACCAGCCCCGCCACCTGGCGCACGCCCAGCGGCTCGTCCAGGAAGAGCCAGGCCAACACCGCGATCTGGATCAGCATGGTGTTGTTCACCACGCTCGACTCGACCGCGGTCAGGCGCCTCAGCGTGACGTTCCAGAGCGTGAACGCGAAGGCGGTGTTCACCACCGCGAGCCACGCGACGATCGCCCAGCTTCGCGGCGAGAGCTCGGGCAGCCCCTGCGAGGCGAGGCCGGTCCCGAGGAGCAGCGCCGCGCCCACACCCATGCTCACGGCGGTCGCCACCACCGCCGGCAGCGTGGCGCCTCGGTTGACATAGCGCCCCAGCACCGAAGCGCCGGCATTCGAGACGAGGCCGACGAGCGCGATGGCGAGGCCGATGAGCTCGGAACGCGGGAACGCCACCGGGTACAGGAAGACGAACGCACCCGCCAGGAAGAGCGCCACGCCCCACGCCTGACGGCGCGAGGGACGCTCGCCGAGCGCGAGCACCGCGAGGAAGGCCACCAGCACCGGCGAGAAGCTCAGCACCAGACTGGTGGTCTGGGCGGGCAGGCGCTCGAGCGCGAGGAACTGCGCGCCCTGGGTGAGGGCGTACATCGTCACGCCGAGGGCGACGAGCAGGGCCCAGTCGCGCCGCGTGAGGCGAGCGAGCGAGACTCTCACCGAGGCGCGCCCGAGCAGCGGCAGCAGCACCAGGAACGCCAGGCCGTAACGGAGCCCGGCGAAGGTCAGCGCTGGGATCTCTTCCAGGCCCGCCTTGATCAGCACCCAGGAGGTCGACCAGAGAAAGGTGACCAGCAGAGCTTGCAGGAGTGCGATGGTGTGCGGTCGTGGCATGCAGACCTCCGAGACTGGCGACACACCGGTGCGGCGTGCCGACCTGTCTCCTCGAGGCTCTTCTCCCGTCAGATGCTGCCCGTCTCCGGGGTCATGTGGCGCTCGGTCCAGGCCCGCAGCGCGGCGGAACCCTAGCCACCATCATCGGTCGCTGCGCGCAGCCTAGCACCGCTGTGCGGGCCAGCGCGCTCCGGAGTGTAGCGGCTGCTTCAGACCACGACGATGGTCACCAGCACGTAGAACACCAGCAAGGTCGCCTCGAGGTACCCCTTGATGGGTCGCACCGAGGCGTGAGGCTGCAGCGCGTAGAGGTCACCGAGCGCCCCGAGGAAGGCGCCGACGGCGCTGGCGACCACCACCAGCATCGCCGCCGCCACGAGGCGCTGTAGCAGGACCGTGACACCTTCGCCCAGCAGCGGCAGGTAGGGCATTCCGGTCCGCACCACCAAGAGCGGGACCACCCATGCCAGGCGAGTGAGGAAGTGCCGCTCGACGAGACTGCCGGGGCCGCCTGGCCGAACTCCGTGCCGCTCCCAACGCCACCCCCGACTTCGTGGGCCGGTTCCTGTCCGACGCCGGTATCGCCCACGCTCGAGAGCCAGCCGATCGGCTCCTCGATCGACCCCCAACGCTATCGCCAGCCGCTCGACGGCTTCGACGTCGAACCGTAGCGCCGGATGAACCGCAACCCGCCGGCTCGCCGGCAGCAGTTCGCGGCGCGGCTCACCACTCCAGCCGGTATGGATGCCGCACCTCGGGCGCGTCGGCGGGCAAGCCCTCATCCCGGGTCACCAGCAGGTGTCCACGCGTCCGCGCGGTCGCCCCGCCCAGGCGATCGCGGCGACGCTCACCCGAACGCCACCGTCCACTCCAGCAACGCCTCGAGCGGCGCGCTCGCCAGCCCGACGACCCGGTCGGCTCCGCCGTAGTACAGGTGCACCATCCCATCCACCACCGGGTTGGCGGTCCCGAATACGACGTTCGGCACGTCGCCCTTGATCTCCCAGGTCTCCTCGGGCTCGAGGATCGGCTCGCGCGGGCGCGCCAGCACGCGCGACGGGTCGTCGAGTGCCAGCAGCGCCGTCCCCATGCAGTACACGTGCTGCTCGTCGTAGCCGTGATAGAGCACCAGCCAGCCGAGCTCGGTGCGGATCGGCGGTCCGCCAGCGCCGACGCGCTTGCCGTCCCAGAGCCCCGGGCGCGGCCGGACGATCTCGACGTGATCGCCCCAGCCGCGCATGTCGGTGGAGAACGCGAGCCAGATCGAAGGCGGTCGGCGGTGGAAGGTGACGAAGCGCCCATGTACGCGCTCCGGGAAGAGCGCGTGGTCCTTGTTGTCCTCTCCCTCCACGACAGGTCCCAGGACCTCCCAGCGGATCAGGTCGTCGCTGACCGCGTACATCGGCGTGATGCCCGAGGCCGGCGCGCCGGGTTCGGGGTGCTTCGCCAGGCGGCCGTAGGCGGTGTAGGCCATGTAGAAGCGGCCCTCGACCCGGGTCACGCGCGGATCTTCGACGCCGCGGGCGTCGGCGTCCGACGACGGCGAGAGCACCGGCTCCTGCAGCCGGTTCCAGCGCACCCCGTCGCGCGACACGGCGTAGCCGATGCGCGAGACGTAATCGATTCCCTGCGCCCGGTAGTGCATGTGGTAGAGCCCGTCGTGGACGATCACCGACGGGTTGAAGACGTTCAGCGCCTCCCAGGCGTTGAGCGGGTTCGGCCGCAAGACGGGGTTATCAATGTGGCGCTCGAGCTTCATCGGGGACTCCAGGGTCAGCGGGCGCGGCGGAGGGTGAGGGCGAAGAGGTGCATCGTCTCGCGGTCCGGGAGGTCGACGCGCACCAGCCGCGCGTCGGCGCGCACCGGCAGGCGCTGTTGCAGGATGCGGCAGGTGATGCGCTCGATCGCGCCGCCGGCGCCGCGCCGCTGCGCGAACTCGAAGGCGATCGCCTCGCCGTAGCGCGGAACCTGGCACCAGTCCGAGAGGCCGAGGGTGATTGCATCGACGCTTCCGTCCTCATACACGAGGCGAAGGGTGTCCTGGTAGTTGCCCTGCTCGGAGACGCCGAGGAGGTGGAGCTCGTCGTAGCGGCCGCTCGGTACCTCGAGGCGCTGGCCGTGGAAGGCCACGTTGTTGGCGTCGGCCTCGATGGGTGGGAACAGGAACGGGACGCCGCCGAGCTCGATCCGCTCGAGCCCGGCGGGCGCTCGTTCGGCCGGGTAGGTGGCGCCCAGCGCGCCGGAGCGGCTGTCGAAGTTGCCCTTCAGCGGCTGCGACGGCGACGAGAAGGCGTCGTTGTTGAAGGCGCTCGCGAGATCGAGCGCCAGGTAGCGTTCGGTCGCGAAGGCCTCGACCAGCGTCAGCCGCGGTCCCTGCCCGCCGCCAGCGGCCTCGAAGGCGGGCAGCGGCTCGGTCGACGGCCAGCGGACGAGCGCGAAGCCGTACGGCGGCAGCTCGACCGCGCCTCCGTCCTGCGTCGCCTCGAAGACCAGGTCTGCCATCCGGTCGTAGACGGCGGCGCGAGCCACGGCGGCGCCGGGCGCCAGCTCGTCGCCGAGCGTCACCGGCGCCTGATCGGCCGACCAGCTCTTGAGCAGCAGCAGGCGTTCGCCCGGCCGGCCGTAGCGCTTCCACATGACCTCCGGACGCAGCACCAGCGCGTCGAAGCGCAGGTCGCGGCCCGAGCTGTGCGTGACGGTCAGCTGGGCGGTGCCAGCGTCGAGCTCGACGCGGCCGAGCTCGGTCATGCGGAAATGGGACTCCTCGGCGCCGCCCGCTGCGACCGTGGCGAGGGGCCGGCGCTCGACGAACACGCTCGCGCTGGCCTCCCACGGGTCGGATCGGTAGATGGCGTAGACGAGGTATGCCCCCGCCCGGGGGATCTCGGCGGCGACGTTCACGCTGGCGCCCGGGCGTAGGACCGCCGTCACCTGACCGCTGGCGCGGCCGTCGACCTCGGTCTCCGGTGGTTGACCGAAGTCGCTGCCGGACTCGAGCTCGACCACGATCTCGTCGTGCTTCTCGAGCCACACCAGATCGAGCATCGCCGCGGCGGCCGGACGCGCTCCGGCCTGTATGAGCGCCATCAGCGCGGTGATGGTCGATTCAGCGCCGGAGTTCTGGTTGATGATGCCGCGCTCCAGGCCGTCGAACGTGCGTCCGGTGGCGGGGTCGTAGAGGCTGCGGCGGAGCTCGTTGTTGCCGAGCAACCAGGACGTCATCAGACCCCCGAGCTCGTCGAACACCTCCTTGCCGGAGGCATCCGCGAGGGCGAAGAGGCTGCTCGCGACCGACTCCATGCCGTACGCGATCTGCGGGTAGGCGCGCACGGCCGGGTTCATGAGCGCGATCGGGCCTTGCGAGGCGAGCAGGTGGACGAAGAAGTGACCGGCCTCCGCCTCAGCCGAGGCGAGGTAGGAGGCCTCCGAGGCCACGATCGCCGCGCGCGCGAGCGCCTGGCTCTGCCGGCTGCCCCAGGCGTGCCACTCCTGCGGGTCGAGGGCGAACGACGGGTGGGCGAGGAAGGGGTAGGTGCCCGCGGGGCCGTACTGGAACTCCGTCAGGCCCTGGGCGACCACGGCGTGGAGCGCGAGCACGTCGTCGTCGTGATCGTGCTGCAGGAAGGTGGTGAGTCCGAGCAGGAGGATGGAGGCGACGTCGGCGCCGTTGTCGGGGAGCCAGGCCGGCACGCGGTACCCGAAGCGGAGTGTGTAGTCCCCGTGCCGCGGCGCGATCTTCGCCGCGAACGGCGGGATGCCGCGCAGGAACGCCCCGCGCAAGCGCTCTGCGAAGCCTGGGTCGTGCTCGACGAACGCCGGCATCCCCTCGGCCAGCGCCCAGAGCGCCCGAGCTGCCCAGAAGCCGGCGCCCTTGCGGCTGGTGATCCCCAGGCGGTTGATGCGCCCGTCCGGGAAGACGAAGTTGTAGAACTCGCCGTCCTCGGCCTGCATCGCCAGCACGAACTCCAGCAGTCCCGCCGCGGTGGCGAGGGTGGCGTCGCTGGGACGCTCGCGATGTTCCCAGAGGTAGGCGATCGCGGCGCGGGCGATGTCGTCGACGTCGGTCGCGCCTTCATCCTCATCGGCGCGGTGGACGTAGGCGCCCTCCTCGCTAGGGCTCGGCTCGGCGTAGATCCACACCCCGAGGTGCGCCTCGCCTTCGACGTCGAACGTGTCGATCAGAAAGCCGAGGTGCGCGAAGTCGACGCGCGCGGGGTCGGCCGCATGATCGGGGCGCGCGTCGGCGAGGACCACACCGGACCCAACCGCGAGCGCGAGGCCGAGCGCGAGCGCGGGACCGAGCGGGAGACAGGCCCGGAGCGCTGGCATCAAACCGACCCGGAGCGCGAGGCCGAGACCGAGCGCTCGCCCGTCGCGGGCGCTGGTGCCGGGGCCGCGCGTGGGCGCGGCCCCCTCGCCATGGCGTTGCACGCTACTCCAGCGTGGCAGAGGCGATCTCCGCCTGACGGTCGCGCGCGTAGCGGATGGCGTCCTCCGCGCTGGGTGCGTCGAAGACGCTGTAGGTCACATGGAAGCGCATGCCGTCGCCAGGGACGTAGTGGTTGGCCTCGCTCGGTGTGACCGACGCGGTGGCCTCGTACGTCTCGAACTCGCCGGCCGTCCACTTGAAGACCCCGGTGCGGAACTCCTGTGACTCGAAGACCCAGGTGCTCCCCGAGAGCCAGGCATCGTAGTCGTCGGCGATTGCGGGCGTTTCGAACGCGAGCTCGGCGACGCCGATGCCGAGGTTCTCGCTGTAGTTGGCGCGCCACGGCTCGGCCGAGGCGAAGATGTAGGTGGCGCCCCAGTAGAGCGGGTTCAGGTTGTCGTCGGCGCGGAAGGCGAGGAACGGCGTCCCGTCGACCGTGGTGACGGCGTCGCGCTCGGCGAAGTACGCCTCGGCCGTGACCTCCAGCTGATCGGCCCAGATGAGGCGGCGGAAGATCGGCATCAGGTGGAGCGACTCTGGGTCGGCCTGGCTCATCACGCCCGTGGCCATGCTCTGCAGCTTCATGATGTCGCTGTAGCCGCGCAGCGCGACGTCGTTGCTGATCTCGATGTCGCCGCTGGCGTAGATGCGGGTCACCAGGCGCTGGGTGAGCCCGACGAAGCGATCGCTGGCGTACTCGGCCACCACCGCGACGCGTGCCGGGCCGGGGTCCAGGACCCTGGTGCCGATATGGCGCATGCCGCCCGCTTCGAGGTTGGTGTACTCCTCGTGGGGCCCGAGCTGCCCATCGGCCCAGTAGGTGCTCTCGGGGTAGCCGCTGAAGCGCAGGATGCCGATCTCGTTCGCGAGCAGTCCCTCGGTGTCGCCGTAGCCGACGATGCGCGTGAGGCCGTGCTGCGGCACTTCGACGACGAAGCCTGGCGTCTCGAGACTCCGCACGACGACGGGGTCGTCGCCTTCGAGCCTGAAGGCGCTCTGGAAGGCTGGAGCGTCGCCGGGGGCGTCGTCGATCTCGATGACGGCGCGACCGCTGGCGAGGAAGGCGAGCTCGTCACCAGCGGAGATCCGGCCGTTGCCGTCGAGGTCGTCGATCTGGTAGGGAACGCTCTCGCCGCCCACCAGCACGCGCAGGCTGCTCCAGTCCATCGGGAACTCGGCGCCGATGTGGTTGCGGAGCGTCAGCAGGTCGATGGATACGGGAATGGGCCGACCGGTCGTGGCGGAGAGGTCGATCTCGACCGAGCGGGTCTCGGCGAAGACGAGGCTCGCGAGGCCGAGCACGGCGAGTGCGCAGACGAGCGTGACGAAACGCTGCATGGTGGCTCCTTCGCGGGGATCAGTAGAACCCGCTGACGATGTCCCTGGCCCGCTGCGCAGCGCGGCGGAGACCCTCGGCGGGGGTCCGGGCGCCTTGCACGACGGCCGCTTCGTACTCGCGGCTGATGGCGGTGAAGATCTCGATCAGGTACGGCGTGTCGTCGACGCCGCGGGTGAAGGCGTTCTGACGCAGGAACGGCGGCAGGTTGGGGCGGTCCTCGAGGATGTCGGCGAAGAGCGGGTCCTCCTCCATGCCCAGTCGGTATGGGATCTGTCCGGTGATCCGCATGAAGCGGGCGTCGTTCTCGGGCGAGAGGATGAAGCGGATGAACTCCCAGGACTCCTCGGGGTGCCGCGAGGTGCTGAAGATCGCGATGTTCTTCGGGTCGCCATAGGTGTAGACGTCTTCGCCGGCGCGGCGGTCGGGGACCGGCGGGGGGATCAGCGCGAACGTGAACCCCTCGGGCGCGTTTCGCTCGTAGAAGGGCATCGTGAACGGCCCCGCCTGCTCGACCAAGGCGGTGCCCCCGAAGAAGCGGTTCTGGGCGGTCTGCCCCTTCGGCGCGAGACCCTCGCTGAAGAGCGTCGATAAGAACTCGAACACCTCGAGCCCCGCCTCGCCGTCGAACGCGACGTTCCCCTCGGCATCGAGCAGCGTCTCGCCGCCCGAGGCGGCGATGTAGAGGGTGTAGACGTCGAAGAAACGCTGCCACCAGGTGACGTCGACGCTGGGCGCGTAGAGGTGTTTGGCGCCGCCCCAATGCTCGTGGACACGGCGCGCCGCTGAGAGGAAGCCCGAGTAGGTCGCGAGGTCGGCCGGGTCGATGCCGGCCTCGGCCAGGAGGTCGACGTTGTAGGCGAACATGACCGGGTTCGCCTTCCAGGGGATCTGGTAGACGTGGCCGCTGGGGTGGGTGTAGAGCCGCACCACGTCCTCGCCGGAACGCTCGGTCATGAAGGGCAGGAAGCCGGGGAGCGAGTCGTGCTCGAAGAGGCCGCCGGCTTCGACGAACTGGCTGATGGCGCCCGGGTAGATGTTCGCAGCGACGTCCGGCGTGGTGCGCGCAGCGATGGCGGCGAGCAGCACCTCCTCGGTCGAGCGGCTCGCGGGGAGCGGCTGCATCCGGACCTGGACGCCAGGGTTCGCAGCGTTCCAGTCCGCCACGATCTGCGTCGCGAAGGCGATCTCCTCGGGGTTCGAGGAGGGCCAGAAGGTGATTGTCGTCTGGGCGGCGGCGACGCTCAGAGCGAGCGTCGCCACGAGCGTGGCGAGGGCGCGCGTCATGTGTCCCTCCTCTGCCCGGCGCGTGGCAGTTCCTGGGGTGGTGGCTGCGGGTGCATGCGGGCCTCCTTCTCCTATCCCTTGACGCCAGTGCTGGCGACGCCCTGGAGGTAGTAACGCTGGAACACGAGGTAGAGGACGATCATCGGCATGACGGCGACGAGCGTCGACGCCATGATCGCGCCGAGCTGCCCGCCCGCCTGGCCGCCGATGCCGTAGAGCGTCACCATCTGGGTGAGGGTCTGGAACGCGATGTCGCGGTTCACGATCGCCGGCCACAGGAAGTCGTTCCAGCCGCCCATGAAGGTGAAGACGCCAACCGTGATCAGCACCGGGATCGACAGCGGCCAGATGATCCGGAACAGGATGGTGAGGTCGGACGCGCCGTCGACGCGGGCGGCGTCGATCAGCTCCTGCGGGATCGTCAGGAAGTGCTGGCGGAACATGAAGATGCCGAAGGCGCTGACCATCCCGGGGACGATCAGGCCCTGGTAGGAGTCGGTCCAGCCAAAACGCACGATGAGCAGGTAGAGCGGGATCAGCAACAGCTGCCCTGGGATCATCATGGTGAGCAGGATGACGTTGAAGACGAACTCGCGGCCGAAGAAGCGCAGGCGGGCGAGCGCGTAGCCGACGATCGAAGACAGCACCAGCACGCTCGCCGTCTGGAGCCCGTAGACGAGCGCCGAGTTGAACAGCGCCCGCCCGATCGGGATCTGCGTGAAGAGCGCGCGGTAGTGGTCGAGGGTCGGCTCGCGAGGGATGAGGTTCATCGAGTAGAGCTCGCGGGGCCCCTTGACGCTCGTCGACACCATGTACAGGAACGGGAACAGGAAGGTCAGCGCCGCGGCCAGCAGCAGGCCGTAGAAGAGCGCGCGGCGCGCGAGGGCGGGCCAGTCCTCGAGGCGTCTGGACAGCGCTTCGTGCATCAGTAACCGACCTCCCGCTCGAGGTAGCGGCGCTGGAGCACCGTGACGAGGAAGATCATCAGCGCCAGCACCACGCCGATGGCGGCGGCGTAGCCCATGCGCAGGAACTGGAACGCCTGCTGGTAGAGGTAGAGCACCAGGCTCAAGGTCGCGTCGAGCGGCCCGCCGCCGGTCATCACGAAGGGCTCGACGAAGAGCGAGAAGCCGCCGATGGTCGAGAGGATCACCACCAGGATGAAGGCGGGGTTGAGGAGCGGGAAGGTGATGTGCCGGAAGCGTTGCCAGGCAGAAGCGCCATTGAGGGTGGCCTCCTCGTAGAGCTGGTCGGGGATCGCCTGCAGCGCCGCGAGGAAGATCATCAAGTAGTAGCCGACGTTCTTCCAGGTCGCCATGACGGCGATGCTGGACATCGCGACGCTCGGGTCGGAGAGCCAGCCGACCGGTCCGAGCCCTAGCAACCCCAGATAGGCGTTGAGCAGGCCGTCGTCCGCGTACAGCCGCAGCCAGACCAGGCTGATGATGGCGCCGGAGGTCACGAACGGCAGGAAGAAGGCGACGCGGAAGAAGCCGCGGGCGCGCAGCCGCTGGTTGAGGATCACTGAGAGGAGCAGCGCCACCGCGATCTGAAGCGGGATGTGCACCGCCAGGAAGATGCCGGTGTTGAGCAGCGCCCGCCAGAAGAGCTCGTCGGCGAGCAGGCGCTCGTAGTTGCGCAGGCCGACGAAGGGACGCACCGCGCGCACGATGTTCCAGTCGTGCACGGTCAGGTAGAAGGCGAAGCCGAGCGGGTAGGCGGTGAAGATCGCGAAGAAGAGGACGTACGGCAGCGTGAAGAGGTAGCCGACCGGGTTCGAGCCGCCGCGGCGGCGGCGCACGCCGCGCGAGGCGCGCTCGGGACGCCGCGGGAGCTCGACCGGCTCAGCGCGTGCCACGGTCACTCCTGCTGGTGCCTCGTTCGACGAGCTCGGTCGCGATCGTCGTGAGCGCCGGAACCTGGCGACCGGCGAGCCGGTCGAGCAAGTGCCGGGCGCCGGTCGCGCCGAGGCCGCGCTTGTCGAAGCGGACGGTGGTGAGAGGTGGCGCATGATGGGCGGCGAGGTGGATGTCGTCGACACCGACGAGCGCCACCTGATCGGGGACGCGCAGCCCGTGCTCATTGAGCGCCTTCGCGGCGCTCAGCGCGGCCGGGTCGTTCGCCGCGAAGACGGCGTCGGGCGGGGGGTGTATGGCGGCAAGGACGCGGCTCATCGCGGCGTAGCCGCCGTCCCACGAGTCGCCGCCGGCGGCGATGGCCTCGGGCGTCAGTTCGATGCCGGCGCCTGCGAGGGCGCGCCGAAAGCCCTCGAGCCGCGCCCTGAAGTTCGGGTTCTCGAGGTTTTCGGCAACGAAGGCGAAGCGCGTCCCGCCCCCGTCGAGCAGGTGCCGGGCGGCCTGACTGCCGGCGCCGACGTGATCGACGACCACGGAGGGAATCCCCTCGAAGGCGTTGTCGATCAGCACGACGGGCAGCTCGACGTCGCGGAGGCGGGTCAGCACCTCGGGCACGACGTCGCACCCGACCACCAGGAGCCCGTCGACCCGCCCTTCGCTGGCGAGGTCGAGCAGGTCGTCGCGACGCTTGAGGCTGGAGAGCAGCAGGTGCTTGCCGGCGTCCTCCAGGACCCCCTCGATGCCGCCGATGACCTCGGCGTAGAACGGGTTGAGGATGACTGGCGCGTGCCGCGACATGATCGCCACACCGACGTTGTCGGTGGCTCCGACCTTGAGGCTGCGGGCGAGGGACGAACGCCGGAAGGCGAGCGCCTCGCACGCCTCGAGGACGCGTGCGCGGGTGGCTGCGGCGATGTCGGGATCGTCGTTCAGCGCGCGCGACACGGTGGCGATGCCGACGCCCGCGTAGGCCGCGACGTCGCGGATGGTCGCCTTCGCTCTTCGCGCTCGTAACGACACGCTCCACCTCTCCGGGCCCGCGTCGCGCTGGAAACGTTTCCGGTCTCGGCGAAAGAGCGGACGGGTCCGCGCCGACCCACACTCCAGCTCCCGGAATCGTTTCCGAGACTCTACGGCCGCCGGCGGGCGTTGTCAATGCGCGGCGCAAGCCCAGTCCGGGAGGCACACACGCGCATCATGATGCTACGATGCAGCCATGCGCACGACGGTCGACTTGCCTGACGATCTCCATGCCCGCGCGCGGGCCATAGCCAGGGACACCGGGCGAACGCTGAGCGAGACCGTGGCCGATCTCATCCTCCGCGGTCTCGAAGACTGCCACCCGGTCGACGTCGCGCGCAGTCCGCGTACCGGCCTTCCGGTGGTGTCGCTCGGTTCGGTCATCACCAGCGAGGACGTGCGCGCACTGGAGGACGACGCATGACCGTGCTGCTCGACGCCAACGTGCTCATCGCGCTGGTCGTGCGCGAGCACGTGCATCACGCCGCAACCGAGGCGTGGCTCGCGGAGGGCTCGTTCGAGTTCGCGACCTGCCCGCTCACCGAGGGAAGCCTCGTCCGCCTGCTCGTACGCGAAGGCCAGGCGGGGTCGATCGCCGCCGTCCTGGCGGGCCTTGCGGACCATCCACGTTACGCCTTCTGGCCCGCCTCGCTCCCGTACCGCGACGTGTCCCTCCGTGGCATCAGCGGCCACCGTCAGGTCACCGACGCGTACCTCGCCGGACTGGCACGGGACCTAGGTGGCCGCTTGGCGACGTTCGACCAGGGCCTGGCTGCGTTGCACGCCGACGTCGCGGAGCTCGTGCCTGGGCCGTGAGCGGCGAGCGCAGCGGGCGGTCGATGGGAGTGGCACGAAGGGCCTGCCATCG
>SKMG01000002.1 GCA_007121175.1 Trueperaceae bacterium
GTTGGGTCGCCCGCGAGGTCCGTGCGCAACACGAGCGTGTTCATGCAGGGGCCGACGACCTCCTCCAAGCCGGGCTGATCGCGGAGCGCGACCGCAGTGCCGATGCTGAGATCCGTCGCGCCGGAGTGCCTGTGCAGGAGCGTCTGGAAGGCGGCGAGCAGCAACGTGAAGAGCGTGGTGCCCTCGCTGCGCGCCAGCGTTCGCAGCTCGTCGGAGAGGGCGCTGGAGAGCGTGAAGTGGTGGCGTCGGCCGGTGCGGGCCGGTACCGCCGGCCGTGGCCGGTCGGTCTGGAGCGGGAGCTCGGACGGTGCGCCGGCGAGCCGGCGTTCCCAGTACTCTCGCTGGGCACGCGCGCCCTGCTCGCCGAGCGTCTCCGACTGCCGCTTCACGTAGTCGTCGTAACTCACCGAAGGCTCCGGCCGAGTGGAGGGCCGGCCGCTCGTGAGCTCGCCGTAGAGGGTCACGAGCTCACGCACCAGCAGCGTGACGGCCCAGGCTTCGGCGGCGATGTGGTGGACGACCAGCACGAGCGCGTGCTCTGCCTCGCCGAGGCGAACCAGCACGCCGCGCAGCAGCGGCGCCCCCGACAAGTCGAACGGGCGTCGGATCTCCTCGGTCGCGATGCGCTGCAGCGCCGCCTCACGCTCCCCGACGTCGACTTGCGAGATGTCGTGCTCGGTCAGCGGCGCGCGCATCGGCGGCACGACGGTCCGCGCCGGATCGCCGCCGATCGCCTCGAACCTCGAGCGCAGCACGTCGTGCCGGCGCAGCAGTTCGTCGAGACAGCCGCGCAGCACACCGACGTCGAGACGACCCGTGACGCGGGCCGCGGCGTAGAGATGGTACGCGGGGTCGCCGGGCTCGAGCTGTTCGAGGAACCAGAAGCGTCGCTGCTCGGAGGAGAGCGGCCGCCGGGCGTGTTCCAACGTGTCGCGCACGGCCGACGGAGCGCCAGCCTCCCGTGGCGCGTCGCCGTGTGCTGCCACGGTCGCTGCGTGCGGTGCGGCGTCATCCGCGGCCGGTGCGGTCGCTCCCGGCGGCGGGGCCTCTCGGGGAGGCGCGGTCCCGGCCTCCGGGGCGGCGTCGAGGTCCAGGGTCGAGAGGAGCGTCGCCGCCAGCTGGCGCGTGCTCGTCCCCTCGAGGATCTTCACGACTTGGAGGCGCACTCCGAGGTCGCTGTTGATGGCCGTCGCGAGCTCGACCGCCATCAAGGAGTCGAAGCCGAGCTCGGTGAGTGGTCGCTCCCGTTCGACCTTTTCCGCTGATGTGCCGAGGACCTTGGCGATCGCGCCGGAGAGGTACGTCTCCATGAGCGCGTGGCGCTCCGCGGCGGGCGCGGCGCGGAGGCCGGAGAGCGGTCCCTCGCCGCCGGTCTGCTGCGATTCGACCGCCTCGGCTGGGCGCACGAAGCTCGCGAAGCGCCGTGATGCGGCCGCGAACGAGTTCAGTTGCGCCCACTTCTGCCACTCCATGCGCGCGGCGATGACGTGCGGGATGTCGTGCCGCAGCAGCCTGCCGAGCGTGGCGAGCGCCTCGGACGGGGCCATCGGCACCAGGCCGGCGCGGTCGAGATGCTGCGAGATCTCGGGGTGACGCGCCACGTAGCCCACTTCGCTCATGACGCCCCAGCCGATCGTGTGCGCGCTCAGGCCCAGGGCGCGCCGGTGCCAGGCGAGCGCGTCGAGGAACGCGTTGGCCGCGGAGTAGTTGCCCTGCAGCGGGTGGCCGATGACCGACGCGACGGAGGAGAACAGGACGAACAGGTCGAGCGGGGCGTCGCGCGTCAGCCGGTGCAGGTTCCAGGCGCCTGCGACCTTCGGCTCGAGCACCTTGCGGAAGCGGTGCTGATCGAGGTCGAGCAGCGGATCGTCGTCGAGCACCATGGCTGCGTGGATGACGCCCCGGAGCGGCGGCAGTTCGCGATCGATGCGTGCGAGGACGCGGCGGACGTCGTCCTCGCAGCTCACGTCGCCCCGCTCGACCACGACCCGCTCGGCTGTGGCCCGCAACGCCTCCAGGGTGGCCGCGTCCCCGTCCTGAGGCACGCCCGAGCGGCTCATGAGCACCACGGTTCGGGCGCCCTCCTCGCGCACCAGCCAGTCGGCGACCGCCAGTCCGAAGCCGCCCAGACCGCCGGTGATCAGGTAGGTGGCGTCCGGCGCGCAGAGCGGGGCGTCGTCGCGCGCGGCCACCGGGTAGCGCTCGCCGCGCACGTTCAGCACGATCTTGCCGACGTGCTTCGCCTGCGCCATCAGGCGGAAGGCGCGCTCGGCCTCGCCGAGGTCGAAGGTCGTGCGCGGGACGGGCGAGAGCGAGCCCTCGGCGACCTCGCGCACGACCTTGCGGATCAGTCGGTTGCCGAGCTGCGGGCGATGGAGCATGAGCTGGACCAAGTCGACGGCGTGGAACGAGACGTTGCGCTGGAACGGCAGCAGCCCGAGCGGCGTGTTCGCATAGATGTCGCGCTTGCCGAGCTCGATGAAGCGCCCGTAAGGGCGCAGCACGCCGAGCCCCCGGGCGATCGCCTCGCCTCCGAGCGAGTTGAGCACGGCGTCCACGCCCTCGCCGCCGGTGCGCTCGAGCACCTCGTCGACCCAGGAGAGCGAGCGCGAGTCCATGACGGCCTCGACGCCCAGCGAGCGGAGGTACGCCCGCTTCTCGCTGGTGCCGGCGGTCGCGAGGACCTCCGCACCCAAGCGGTGGCAGTGCTGGATCGCCGCCAGGCCGACGGCGCCGCTGGCCGAGTGGATCAGGACGCGCTCGCCGGGCTCGACCCGGCCGACGTGGTGGAGGGCGTACTCGGCGGTCACGAAGGCGTTCAGGATCGAGGCGGCGTCCTCGAACGAGAGGCCGGGGGGCTTGATGGTGGTGAAGTCGGCGCGAACGATCGCGCGCGAGGCATGCGCCGCCCCGGCGAGCGAGACGACCTCGTCGCCGGGCGCGAAGCCCTCGGTCCCTTCGCCGCACGCCAGGACGATCCCGGCGCACTCCGTGCCGAGGCCATCGGGGTCGGGGTCATGCTGGAAAGCTGCGGGAGGCAGCATGCCGAGCGCCTGCAGCACGTCGAGGAAGATGAGGCCGGAGGCCACCACGCGCACCAGGAGCTCGCCAGGCCCCGGCGCGAGTGCCGGCGCCTCGCGCAGCAGCAGACTGTCGATGGCGCCGGGCCGGTCGAGCTCGAGCCGGAAGGCGTCGGTCTCGGGGGAGCGCAACGTGACCTGCGCGCGCCGGGCCGTGCGAACGAGCGAGGCGCGATCCAGCCGCCGCACGAGCCGCGTCGTGCCGCGCAGGGCGAGTTCCTCGTCGGCGCCGTCGCCGTGCAGTTCGGCCGCGAGCGCGGCGATCTCCTCGCGAGCGGGCTCTGGGCCGAGGTCGACCATGCGGCAGCGAATGCGGGCCTGCTCGCTCACCAACACTCGCCCGAGGCCCCACA
>SKMG01000293.1 GCA_007121175.1 Trueperaceae bacterium
CGACGCCTCCGACGCCTCCGACGCCGCGACGATCGAGGCGTCGGGCGAGCCGCAGGGAGCCGCTGCCCGGGAGGCCCGCCCGTGGTTCGCGGTGCCGATCACCGCCGCGGGAGACGAGAGCGCGGTGATGTGGCTCGAGGGCCGCGTGGGTCAGGCCGACTTCGGCGAGGACGCCCGCGAGCTCGCGGCCGCGCTCGGCCACCACATCGGTGCGCTGCTGCAGCGCCTGCGCTGGGAGCAGCGGATCGCCGCGGCGCTCGGCGAGCTCGAGGTGCAGGCCGAGCTGCGCGGCGCGTTGGCTCGTGCCAGCGAGGTCGAGGAGGTGATCCGACTGGCGGTCGAGGGGATCGCACGGCTGCAGGGCGGGCGGCCGAGTGCGGGCTACCTCATCGACGGCGACGAGGCCGTGCTGCTGCACCAGGTCGGCTGCGACGGCGCTGCGGAGCGCATCCCGCTCGACCGCGGCTCGATCGGCCGCGTCGCTCGCCTGGGGCAGCCGGTCCTGATCGACGATCACGCCCCGGAGCAGGAGTCGCCCTGGGCATCGATGCCGGTGCGCGCGATGATCGGCGTGCCGCTGGTCGACAGCAGGGTGATGGGCGTCCTGGCCGTCGCGTCGAGCGAGCTCGACCTCGATGAGCGCGACGTCGAGCGGCTGTCGAGCGTCGCCCAGTACGTCACGGTGGCGCTGCAGCGTGCGGAGTTGCTGGCCAGCCTGCGCGTGAGCGAGCGCCGCTTCCGGCTCCTCACCGAGCACATGGGCGAGCTGGTCTGCCTGGTCGAGGGAGGCCGCCTCACCTACGTCAGCCCGTCCAGCGAAGCCCTCCTCGGCCAGGCACCCGAGAGCCTCCTCGGTGGCGAGCTCAGCGCCCACGTCGAGAGCGAGGACGCGCTCCATCTCGAGGTGGCGATCCGGGCCGCCATCGCCTCGGGCGGGCCGGCGGCCCCGGTCACCGTCCGTGCCCGGCATCGCGAGGGGCACAGGGTGTGGCTCGAGACCACCGTGGCTCCGATCAGCTCCGAGGGCGCGATCGACGGCGTCGTGACGGTGTCGCGCGACGTCTCGGAGCGCCAGGCGTTCGAGGCGCAGCTGCTCGGCAAGGCGCTCTACGACGACCTCACCGGGTTGCCGAATCGCGCCCTGCTGCTCGACCGGCTGCGCCAGGCCTGCGAGCGGCGCCGGCGCGACGGCAGCACCCGCTGCGCCCTGCTGTTCGTCGACCTCGATCGCTTCAAGCAGGTCAACGACTCGCTCGGTCATGCCGCCGGCGACGAGCTGCTACGCGCCGTCGCGAGTCGCTTCGAGGAGCTGACGCGCGGCGCCGACACAGTGGCGCGCCTCGGCGGCGACGAGTTCTGCTTGTTGCTCGAGGACGTCAGCGACCACCAGGCCGCCCTCGAGGCGGCCGGGCGCGTACGAGCGGCGCTGCGCGAACCGTTCGTGGTGCGGCGTCGCGAGCTGTATCTGAGCGCCAGCATCGGCATCGCCATGGGCGACGAGGTCTGGAGCGACGCCGAAGCCGACGCCGAGGCGATGCTGCGCGACGCCGACATCGCGATGTACCGCGCCAAACAGCGCGGCAGCGTCGGCGAGGTGGTGTTCGACGTCGACATGCGCAACGAAGTCAAGCAGCGACTGGAGCTCGAGAATGAGCTGCACCGGGCGCTCGAGCACGGCCAGCTGTGGCTCGCGTACCAGCCGATCGTCCGTCTCGAGGACGGCAGCCTCGAGGCCTTCGAGGCGCTGCTGCGCTGGGATCACCCGACGCGCGGGCTGCTCGAGCCCGACGCCTTCGTGCCGCTGGCCGAGGGTACCGGCCTGATCCGCCCGCTCGATCGCTGGGCGCTGCGCACCGCCTGCGCCCAGCTGGCGCACTGGCGCGCCGGCGGCGACGACGGCACCCGGGTCAGCGTCAACGTCTCGGCGCGCCACGCGGTCTACGGCGGGCTCGAGACGCTGGTGCGCGAGGCGCTCGGGCAGGCGGGCCTGCCGGCGGCGGCCCTGACGCTGGAGATCACCGAGTCGGCGCTGATGGACGACCGGGCGCAGGTCGCGCGGGAGCTCGAGCGCCTCAGGGCCGAGGGCGTGCGCATCCTGATCGACGACTTCGGCACCGGCTACTCCTCGCTCGGCGCCCTCCAGCGGCTGCCGATCGACGCGCTCAAGGTGGACCGGGGGTTCCTCGAGAACATCGAGCATTCTCGCTCGCAGCAGGCGATCGTCTCCGCGACGGTGCGGCTCGCCGACACGCTGGGGATCCCGGTGGTCGCGGAGGGCATCGAGACCGAGCAGCAGCATGCCTTCGTGCGCGATCTCGGCTGCGCCATGGCCCAGGGCTTCTTCCTCGGGGCGCCGCTGCCGCCCGAGCGGCTCGACGACCGCTGGTGGTCTTCGAAGCGAGGCTAGCGAGAGCCAGGCGAACCGGGGCCGCTAGGCGTCGCGAGCCGCCTCGGCAGGCCCGCGCGCGGCAGCGAGCGTCTCTCTCACGAGCGCATCGGTCGAGTCGATCACGGGCACGACCTCACCGCTCATGACCACCTCGCCCTCGCGCAGCAGCAGCGGCAACTCGGTGCAGGCGTTGATCAGCGCCTCGGCGCCGGCCTGGCACAACCGCTCGGCAACGGCCCGCAGCGCGGCCCGACGCTCCTCGCTGGCGGCGCCGGCCTTGACCGCATAGATCGCCGCCATCACGGTGCGCTGCTCGATCTCGGACGGTGTCAACGCGGCCACCCCGGCCCGCTCGAAGGCGTCGTGGTAGAGCCGCGCTGAGAGCGTCCCGTCGGTCGCCAGCAGCCCAACCGCGCGCACGTCCGGCGTTCTGGCCAGCGTCGCTGCGACCGTGGCGTCGATGAGGCTCAGGAACGGCACCCCGGGAGCCGCCTCGCGCACCGCGTCAGCGAAGGCGTGCGCTCCGTTGCACGGCATCACCAGCAGTTCCGCCCCGGCGGCCACCAGGCCGCGCGCCATGAGCGCGAGCCGCGGCGCCGGGCTGGGGCCCTCGCCGGCGATCGCGGCGTTGCGGTCGGGGACGGACGGGTCGTTGTCGATCAGCACCCGCAGGTGGTCCTGGTCGCGCGTCGCCGGCGTGGCGGAGACCAGCTTGGCGAAGAAGTCGACGGTCGCCTCAGGACCCATCCCGCCGATCACGCCTATCGTCCGCGCGCGGCTCACTCGCGGGGGTCCGGCAGCACGACGTCCTGGTAGGCATAGAGCGCCGGCGATCCGCCGGTGTGCAGGAACAGCACCCGCTCCCCGGCAGCGAAGCGGCCGCTGCGCGCCAACGCGATCAAGCCGGCCGCCGTCTTGCCGGTGTAGACCGGGTCGAGCAGGATGCCCTCGAACTTGGCGAACAGCGCGATCGCTTCCACCATGGCTCTCGTCGGCAGCGAGTAGCCGGGCCCCACCTGCGTGTCGTCGACGACCACCGCCTCGGCCGGGATGCCGACCTCCGCGCCCGCGTGCGCGAGCACCTCGTCGGCCAGCGCCAGGATCCTCGCCTCCTGCGCTGCGCGCTCGGCTCGCACGCTCACGCCGATGACCGGCAGGTCGGCGTGGGCCGCGTGCAGGCCGGCCAGCAGGCCGGCGTGAGTGCCGCCCGAGCCGCTCGCGACCACCACCCGATCGAGGCGCAGTCCCATGTCGAAGGTCTGCGCCAGCAGCTCGTCGGCGCAGGCGACGTAACCGAGAGCGCCGAGCGCATTCGAGCCGCCGCCGGGGATCACGTACGCTCTTCTCCCGTGCTCGGCCAGCTCATCGGCCAGGCGCTGCATTTCTGCACCCAGGTCGGTGCCGGCGGGAACCACCTCGATGCGTTCGGCGCCGAGCAACCGGTAGAGCAGGTTGTTGCCGCTGCCGTCCTCGCGGTAGCTGCCCGGGACCCGCTCCTCGAGCACGAGCTGGCACTGCAGCCCCTCGCGCCGGGCGGCGGCGAGCGTCAGCCGGCAGTGGTTCGACTGAACCGCACCCACCGTGATCAGCGTGTCGGCGCCCTGGGCCAAAGCGTCGGCGACGAGGAACTCCAGCTTGCGGGTCTTGTTGCCGCCCGCCGCGAGGCCCAACATGTCGTCGCGCTTGATCCACAGCTCGGGACCAGCCAGGGCGGCGCTCAACCGCGGCAGCGGCTCGAGCGGGGTGACGAAGGGCGTATAGCGGCGGCGGGCGAAGCGAGCGAGATGCATGGTGAACGTCTCCTCCGGAAGCGGGCGCTACGGCTTCGCCCACGATGATACGGCCCGCCCGTGCCGTCGGGTCTCGGCGGCGGCTCGCGCTTCGGCTAGACTGCGCTTCCCGGAGGTCGATGCGCCATGCCCCCCCTCGCAACCGTTGCCGCCCATCCCGTGCTGCCTAGCGGACCGCTGCCGCGCAACCCCGGCGCCCCGCTCGACCTCGACTGGGTCGGCTCGCTGCGCGTCGACCGGTCCGCTGCCGAGCGGCGCGCGGCCACGCTGACCACTCGCCGCAGCGTCAAGGGCGCTGCGCAGGCAGCGTGGCTGCTCAAGGCGATCACGCTGATCGACCTGACGACGCTCTCAGGCGACGACACGCCCGCGAGAGTCCGGCGGCTCTGCGCCAAGGCGCGTGCGCCGGTGCGGCGCGACCTGCTCACCGAGCTAGGCATGGATGAGCTCTCGCTCAGCGTCGCTGCGGTGTGCGTCTACCAAGCGATGGTCGGGAGCGCCGTCGCCGCGCTCGCTGGCAGCGGCGTTCCGGTGGCGTCGGTGGCGACCGCGTTCCCGGCCGGCCTCACGCCGCTCGAGACACGCCTGGCCGAGATCCATGCTGCCGTCGACGCGGGTGCGGCCGAGATCGACGTGGTGATCAACCGCCGATTCGCGCTCGCGGCTGACTGGCCGGCGCTGTACGACGAGGTCAGCGCCTTTCGCGAGGCTTGCCGAGGCGCACACCTCAAGGTGATCCTCGCCACCGGCGAGCTCGGCACCCTGCGGACGGTGGCGCGTGCGTCGCTCGTGGCGATGCTCGCCGGAGCCGACTTCGTCAAGACCAGCACCGGCAAGGAGAGCGTGAACGCCACGCTGCCGGTGTCGCTGACCATGGCGAGAGTGGTGCGCGATTATGCACAACGCACCGGCTTCGCGGTCGGCTTCAAGGCCGCCGGCGGCATACGCACGGCCAAGGAAGCGCTGGCGTGGATGATCCTCATGCGCGAGGAGCTCGGCCGCCGCTGGCTCGAGAGCGACCTGTTCCGCTTCGGTGCCAGCGGGCTGCTCGGCGACATCGAGCGCCAGCTCGAGCACTTCGTGACCGGGCGCTACGCGGCGCTGTACGCTCAGCCGCTGGCGTGAGCGCGATGCCCGCCGAGCGCGTGCCCGAGCTCGATTCGCCCGATCCCGCGCCGGCCCATGCCTTCGGGTTGCGGCTCGACGAGGACCTGGCACTGCGGCTGAGCGAAAGGCACCACGCGGCGTCGCTGCACCGGCGCATCGTCGCCGAGCGCGAGCACCTCTCCGGCGCGTTCGGCTGGGCCCGGGAGGCCAGTGCGGCCAGCCTGCTCGAGCGCATCGTCAACGCGCTCGAGCAGTTCCGGCGGGGCGACGGTTGGCACGCCGACCTGTGCTGGCGCGGGCAACCGATCGGTGCCGTGTGGCTCCACATGCTGCAGGCGGCCGGCGGCTCGACCGAGGTGGGCTACTGGCTGGCCGAGGCGTTCGAGCGGCGCGGGCTCATGACCCGCGCGCTGCAGGGTCTGCAGCGGCACTTCTTCGAAGGGCGCGGCCTGGGGCGGGTCGCGATCGCCGTCGATCCGCGCAACGACGACTCGGCGCGCCTTGCCAGGCGGCTCGGCTACCGCAGCGAGGCGGTGCTGCGCCGGGTCCACTTGGGCACCGATCGGCTGCCAGCCGACCTGGCCTTCTACGGGCTCCTGCGCGAGGAGTGGGAGGCGGCCGGCGGGCCCGGCAGCGGCGCCGCTCGCGTCGGTCCGCTGCCGCTTCCGCGCTTCGCGCTGCACGTCGACGACGAGCTCTCGCTGGCGCTGCTCGAGCGCGATGACGCGCCCGCGCTCTCGGCGCTCGTCGAGGCCAATCGCGCGCACCTGCTGCCCTGGATGCCGTGGGCGGCCGACACCGCGCCGCGCGCGACGCTCGACTTCATCGAGCGCCGGGCGTTGCCGGCCATTGCCGCGGCCGACGGGTTCGAGGTGGGCCTGTGGTGGCGCGGGAGCCTGGTCGGCTCGGCCGGCGTCCACTCGCTACAGCGTTCATCCCGCAGCGCCTCGCTCGGGTACTGGCTGGCGGCCGAGGCGCAGGGCCGCGGCATCGTGACCCGGGCGATGAGCGCGCTGATCGACAAGGCGTTCCTCGATCACGGCTTGGAACGCATCGACATCCGTGCCGATGCACAGAACGCGCGCAGCCGGGCCGTGGCGGAGCGGCTGGGGTTTCCCTACGAGGGCATCTTGCGCCGTGAATACTGGAACGGACGCAGCTACGTCGACTTGGCGGTGTACTCGCTGATGCGCTCCGAATGGCGCCCTGGCGGCCTCCACGGTCTCCGGGCTACGACCTCGATGCGTTCGAGCCGCTAGCATACGCTCAGGGTGGGGGATGAGTGACGACTGAGGAGGTTTCATGACCATGCGCCGATCATCTGGACCGTTGCTGCTGGCAATCGCCGCGCTCGCGCTGCTGGCCGCGGCGTGCGCGCCGCGCATCCCCGTCGGCGAGGAAGCGGTGACCAACACTGTGGTGCTGCCGACCGAAGAGCGGTGCCTCTACGCCGTCGACGGCGCCACGCTGACGCTGGACGGTGAACGCCTGAGCTGGACCTGCGAGTCGCCCGCCGACGCTCCTCGCGGCCTGATGAGCGCGCCGATCGTCACCGCGGGCACCGACATCGCTTGGCGCCTGGTCGCTACCGAGCGGTCGCTGACCGACGGCGGCTACGTGATCGCACAGGACGAGCTGGTGCAGGGCCGCGCCGAGCAGCTGGTGCTCGCCACCGGCGAGAGCTGCACCATCGCCGACGTGGGCGCCGGCATCACGTTCGATCAGGGTCCCGTGACCTACACCTGCGGCGTCGACGTCGTGGTGGTCGGTGACCTGCGCTCCGACCCGCGCGGCCTGATCGCCGTGCGCGGCGTGCTGGTGCGCCCTGACGATCCGGCCGAGCCGCTGCGGCTGGGCGATCCGCGGACCCATCGCGTCGCCAGTGTGACGCTGCGCTGACCCTGAGGCCACGCGGCCGATCGAGCAGCCATCGTACAGCGTGACTCCCGCCGGCGGCCGTTCGGGCCGCCGGCGGGTTGTTAGGATGCTTGCCACCATGAGCGTCCGCGACCTGTTCGAATCGCTCGATTACGGTCCCGCCCCAGAGGCCGCCGATGCCGCTCACGCCTATCTGGAGCGCCACGACCGGCGCTTCGGGCACGCGATCGACGGCCTGCTCGAGAAGATCGGCCGCGACACCTTCGAGACCAGCGATCCCGCCACCGGGGCCACGCTGGCCGTGTGTACCCAGGGCAGCGCCGAAGACGTCGAGCGCGCGGTACGTGCGGCGCGCGCGGCGCTGCCGGCCTGGCGCGCCCTGCCGGGGCACGAGCGAGCCCGGTACCTCTACGCGCTGGCGCGTCAGGTCCAGAAGCACGCGCGGCTGCTAGCGGTGCTCGAGACGCTCGACAACGGCAAGCCGATCCGCGAGACCCGCGACATCGACGTACCGTTGGTCGCCCGCCACCTCTACCATCACGCCGGCTGGGCGTCGCTGATGGGGCGCGAGTTCCCCGGCACGGTGGGCGTCGGGGTGTGCGGGCAGGTGATCCCCTGGAACTTCCCGCTGCTGATGGTGGCGTGGAAGGTGGCGCCGGCGCTGGCGGCTGGCTGCACGGTGGTGCTGAAGCCCGCCGAGCACACCCCGCTCACGGCGCTGGCCTTCGCCGAGCTGGCAATCACGGTGGGTCTGCCGCCCGGCGTGCTGAACGTGGTCACCGGCGACGGTCGCACCGGCGCCGCGCTGGTCGAGCACCCGGATCTCGACAAGGTCGCGTTCACCGGCTCGACCGAGGTGGGGCGCGTCATCCGCGAGCGCACCGCCGGGCGCGGCCTGGCGCTGACGCTCGAGCTCGGCGGCAAGAGCCCCTTCATCGTGTTCGACGATGCCGACTTAGACGCTGCGGTCGAGGGCGTGGTCGATGCGATCTGGCTCAACCAGGGACAGGTCTGCTGCGCCGGCTCGGCGCTGCTGCTGCACGAGCCGATCGAGCAGGCGTTCCTGCGCAAGCTGCGCGCGCGCATGGAGACGCTGCGGGTCGGCTCGCCGCTCGACAAGACCGTCGACATGGGCGCGCTGGTGGCGCCGGTGCAGCTCGAGCGCGTCGAGCGCCTGGTGCGCGCCGGGATCGAGGAGGGCGCGGCCTGCCATCAGCCCTCCTGGCGCGTGCCCGCGCGCGGGCTCTTCTACCCGCCCACGCTGCTCACCGGGGTCGAGCCGTCGATGACCGTGGCGCGCGAGGAGATCTTCGGCCCGGTGCTGGTGAGCATGAGCTTCCGGACGCCGGACGAGGCCGTCGAGATCGCCAACCACAGCCGCTACGGGCTGGCGGCCAGCGTCTGGAGCGAGAGCCTGGCCTTGGCGCTCGACGTGGCGCCGCGGCTGCAGGCCGGCGTGGTGTGGATCAACGCCACGAACGTCTTCGACGCCGCCGCCGGCTTCGGTGGCATGAAGGAGTCCGGCTTCGGCCGCGAGGGCGGCCGCGAAGGCATGCACGCCTACCTCGTCGACGAGGTCGAGCGCGCCCTCGGGCCCTACCCGGAGGGCGCGCAGCGGCCGCCGGCCGGCCCGGAGGCGATCGGCGAAGCGAGCGAGGCAGGCGACGCCCCGACCGATAACACCGGGAGCGCTGTGCGCGGTATCGACCGCACGCCGAAGCTCTACATCGGCGGCAAGCAGGTGCGGCCCGACGGCGGCACCAGCTATCCGGTGCGCGGCGCCGACGGGCGCCGGCTGGGCGAGGCCGGCTGGGGCAGCCGCAAAGACATCCGCGACGCCGTCGAAGCAGCGCGCAAGGCCGGCGCCTGGTCACGCGCCAGCGGCCACGCCCGCGCCCAGGTGATGTACTTCCTGGCCGAGAACCTGAGCGCCGATCTCGAGCGCTTCGTCGCGCGCCTGCGCGACCTGACTGGGGCTGGCGAGGCGGACGCCCGACGCGAAGTCGACCTCTGCGTCGAGCGGCTGTTCTGCTACGCCGGCTACGCCGACAAGCGTGGCGGAGCGGTGCAGGACGTGCCGCAGCGCGCGGTGGCGCTGGCGCTCAACGAGCCCTGGGGCGTGGTGGGCGTGAGCGCGCCCGACGAGGCGCCGCTGCTGGCGTTCGTGTCGCTGGTCGCGCCGCTGCTGGCGCTGGGCAACCGGGTGGTGGCGACGCCCTCGCCGCGCTGGCCGCTGGCGGTGACCGACCTGGTGCAGCTCATCGAGGCCTCCGACGTGCCGGCGGGTGCGCTGAACGTGGTCACCGGCGAGCGCGACGCGCTGGCCAAGACGCTCGCCGACCATCACGAGGTCGCCTGCCACTGGTACGTGGGCAGTGCCGAGGGTTCGGCCGAGGTCGAGCGCCGCTCGGCCGGCAACCTCAAGTTCACATGGGTGAACCACGGCCGGCGCCGCGACTGGTTCGATCCGTCCCAGGGCGAGGGCGAGGCCTTCGTGCGGCGTGCCCTGCAGGTCAAGAACGTCTGGGTTCCGTACGGGGCCTGAGGCGGCCACGGACTCGGCCGGCGAGCTGCGGTCGCTCGGCAGCAGCGACGAACCGAAACGCAAGCGCGGCGCCCACGGACCACTCCGCGCGCGCCGCGCTCCTTGAAGGCGATCAGTCGGCGCCGGCTACCCAGATGAACGGCAGGCCCGTGTCCTGAAGCCTGGGCGGGCACTCGTCGTGGATGGGCGCGATGAGCAGCGCTACGGGTTGCGCCCCATAGCGGTAGACGTGATAACGCTGGATGGCCGTCTGGCATGCCGGTGGCACGTCGGCCCCGACCGTGAGCCGGGCCTCGTCGCCTTCGAAGACCACGGTGGCGAACGGGTAGTTCCCGAACCTCGTGGCGGTGTTCTCGGGCGTGTCGGCCAACACGATGCTTCCATCGGGCCGGATGCGCTGGTAGGCCATGCCGCCTGGGGCCTGCATGGCTGGGTTGCCCAAGTACTGCTTCCAGATGCCCGCGGCGTCCTCGGCTCGCGTGGCCACCACGGAGCAGGGATAGGGCTCGTCCACCTCGTCCGGGCACGGCACCAACGGCTGGGCCACCGCCGCCACGTCGGGTTCCATCGCGAGCTCTGCGCCGCTGCCGCCGTAGTAGATCATCGGCATGCTGAAGTCGCCCACGCGGAACACGCAGGGGTCGTCCTCCGCCATCAGGCTGAAGGTGAGCGCCACGGGCCGGTCGCCCAGGCGGATCAGGCGCAGCTCGTATTCACCTGGCGTGACGCACTGGGGAGGCGCAGGTCCCCCCGGGTTCGCGGCGATGGACGCCACCCCGTTCTCGATGCTCATGGTGGCCGTGGCCTGCAGCCCGGCCTGCAGGTCCGGGCCGATCGTCACGGTGCCGTCGCTTCGAAACTCGCTGAAGCCCATCGCGTTCGCGCCCTGGTAGTAGCGCCGCCAGGTCCCGACGACCTCGCTCAACTCCGTCACGACGATGACGCACGGCACCCCTTCGGCCGCCTCCTCACAGGGCACGAGTGGCGGTGGGCTCGCCTGTGGGGCTTGGGCTGCAGCGTAGGAAATCACGAGGCCAAGCAACGATATCAGCGCGATGATCCTGTTCATACCTCTCTCCTCCGGCGTGACATCGACCCGCCCATGAGCGAATCGTGCCCTATGGTAGGCAGATGGCGTTTCAGGGTCGTTTCCACTTCGTGATCGAATAGGTTTCCATGGGCGGAGCCTTGGACCTGTTCACGTTGGGCGGTCTTCGAATCATGCTCGAGCACGAGCCGGTGGAGAACGTGCGCTCGCGTACCGCCGAGGCCCTGCTCGTCTACCTCGTTTGCCAGGGGCGGCCTCTACCCCGTGAGTGGCTGGCGGAGTACTTCTGGCCGGAGCGGCCCCACGCGACGTCGCTCGTCAACCTGCGCGTCGCGCTGCACCGCCTGAACAAGTCGTTGGCGCTCCACCTCGACGTCACACGCCAGAGCGTCGGCTTGAGGGCCGACCACCTGCCCTACCTCGATCGCGCCGACTTCGAGCGGCTGCTGGCGCAGGGACAGCCGCGGGCGGCCCTCGGTCTCTACCGCGGCGACTTCCTCCGGGGCTTCCACCTGCCCGGCAGCCCGGCGTTCGAGGCCTGGGCCCACGAGGAGCGCGATCGGCTCCACGAGCTGGCGCTGGGGGCGTACCAGGAGCTCACCCTTCAGCACGCGGCGAGCGCCCAGACCGACGAGGCCGTGCGGTTGGCCCGGGGCCTGCTCCAGCTCGAGCCCTACCACGAACCCACACAGCGCCTGCTCTTGCGGCTCCTCGCCCAGATCGGCCGGCGCCAGGCGGCCATCGAAGGCTTCGAGGCTTACCGCGCACGTCTCCGGGACGACCTGGGGCTCGAACCCGAGGCAGCGTCGCTCGCGCTGCTCGAGCAGGTTCGACGTGCAGTGGACGTCGAGGACCACACCCTCGACCGTGCCACGGCGACGGTACCTGCCTCGTCGTCCGCCCTCCCGCTCGTGAGCACGCCCCTGGTGGGTCGGCAGGCCGAACTCGAGACCCTGCGGAGCCGACTCGCTCAGACCGACTGCCGCCTCGTCTCGCTGGTGGCACCTGGGGGAATGGGAAAGACGCGCCTGGCGATCGAGGCGGCGCGGCAGATGAGCCAGGCCTTCGCCGACGGCGTCTGCTTCGTGCCGCTCGCCGGCGTCACGTCGTCCGAGGACATCGCATCGGCCGTGGTCCACAGTCTGGCGTTGACGCTGCCGCCGGCGCGGCAGGCGAAGGCGGGGATCCTCGCCTACCTCCGACCGAGGAAGATGCTGCTCGTGCTCGACAACTTCGACGAGCTCCTCGAGGGAGCGCCACTCCTGCTCGAGATCTTGCACCATGCCCCCGAGGTCAAGCTGCTCGTCACCTCGCGCGAGCGGCTGGACCTGTCCGAGGAGTGGCTCCTGCCGCTATCGGGCCTGACGGCGGACGAGGCGGCCGTGGAGCTCTTCGTGCAGCGGGCGATGCGCGCCGCGCCGGACCTCGACGCGCTGGAAGAAGGGGAGGCGATCCGCGAGCTCTGCAGGCTGGTGGGAGGGATGCCCCTGGCGATCGAGTTGGCCGCCTCCTGGGCCGGGATCATGCCCTGCGCGACGATCACGCAGGAGGTGCGAGCCTCGCTCGACATCCTGACGGCAGACGTGCGGGACCTGCCGGAGCGCCACCGGAGCATGCGCGGCATCTTCGATAACTCCTGGAGGTTCTTGACCGCGGAGGCCCGGACGGTGTTCATGCGTCTCTC
>SKMG01000319.1 GCA_007121175.1 Trueperaceae bacterium
GGGGATCAAGCGCTCGACGACGGCGCGCACGTGCCCAGCGCGATCGTCAGCGTCCGGGACGTGGATCAGCAGCGTCGGCACCACCCGCACGGCGGCCGCGTTGCGCAGCTCGTCGATCACCTCCAGCAGGGCGATCTCCGCGTCGACCGTGTGACCGTAACCAGACTTCACCTCGACGGTGGTGGCGCCCGATGAGACCAGGTCGCTCAGCCGCCGGCGCGCCAGGCGCAGCAGGACTCCCGGTTCGGCTGCCGCGGTCGCGCGCACCGTCGAGCGGATGCCTCCGCCTCGGGCCAGGATGCGCTCGTACGACACCCCCGACGTGCGATCGTCGAGATCGTCGAAACGGTCACCGGCCCAGAGCAGATGGGTGTGGGGGTCGACCAGGCCGGGGACCACTGCGCGGCCGCCGAGGTCGACCTCGTCTCCGGCTTTGCCGCGCCAGGCGGCCGCCGGTCCGAGCCAGCTCACCATCCCGTCGGTCACGGCCAGCGCGGCGTCGGGAAGGACGAGCAGCTCGGCTTGCTGCGGGCCGCGCTTGGCGCCGGGACCCGCGGGCGTCACCAGCTGGCCGATGCCGACGATGAGGCGGTCCGCGCTCGGCGCGGCGGCGCGTTTCCGCGGACTCATCCGCGCACCGCCGCGAAGAGGTCGATGACGGCGCGAGCGGTCACCAAGGCAGATAGCCCGCTCGGGTCGAGCGCCGGCGCCAGCTCCACGAAATCCGCGCCGAGGACCTCGTTGCGCGTCGCGATCGCGCGCACCAGCGCCTCCACCTGGCGGTAGGCGAGGCCGTCCACCTCGGGGCTGCCGGTGCCCGGCAGCACGGAGGGGTCCAGCACGTCGACATCGAACGAGAGGTATACGCTGCGCCCCGTCGGAAGCCGTTCGATGGCGGCTTCGAGGTCGTCATGGACCTCGGCAGCCGTCACCAACGTGTGGCCGCGAGCCCGGGCGGCCGCGAAGGCCTCTGGGTCGGTGCGGATGCCTCGCAGGCCGACGACCGTGATGTGTGCCAGCGTGGGAATCGCCTCCACCGCGCGGCGGAAGGGGCTGCCGTTGCTGTAGCGGTCCTCGCCCCTGAGGTCGCTGAAGTCGAGGTGGGCGTCGAGCTGCACGACGAACAGCTCGGGCACGTCGGCGAAAGCCCGCAGCAGCGGGAAGCTGATCGAGTGATCGCCACCTAGGAACACGCTCATCTCCGCCCGCTCGCGCAGCGCCTCCGCGGCTTGCGTGATGCGCTCGCGCGCGGCCTCGCCACCGAGCCCGGTGAGCGCCACGTCGCCGGCATCGACGAGCTCGAAGTCCGCGAGCACCGCCGCCGCACGCGCGAGGTCGAAGAAGCCTTCGGGCTGCAAGGCGTAGCGTAACGAGGCATCGCGCAGCGCCCGCGGCGCCCAGCGCGCTCCCGGGCGGAAGCCGACCGCGACGTCGGTGGGCACACCCAGCACGGCCGCCTCGGCGCGCCACTCGTCGCCGAGCCCACGCTGCGGAGCCCGCGCAAAGCTCCCGACGCTCACGGTCGGCGGCGGGCTCATCGACGCGGCGCGGCGATGCTCGGCAGGTCGAGGCCACGCTCCTCGGCCACCCGCAGGGCGCTGGGGTAGCCGGCGTCGGCGTGGCGCACGACCCCCAGAGCCGGATCGTTGGTCAGGCACATCGCCAGTCGCTGCTCGGCCTCGTCCGTGCCGTCGGCGACCGCCACCAGGCCGGCGTGCTGGCTGTAGCCCATACCGACGCCTCCACCGTGGTGGAAGCTGACCCAGGCGGCGCCGGAGGCAGCGGCGACGGCGAAGTTCAGCAGCGGCCAGTCGGAGACCGCGTCGGAGCCGTCGCGCATCGCCTCGGTCTCGCGATAGGGACTCGCGACCGAGCCGGCATCGAGGTGGTCGCGGCCGATCACGATCGGCGCAGACAGCTCGCCGTCGCGCACCATCTGGTTGAAGCGCAGCCCCGCGCGGTCCCGCTCGCCGTAGCCGAGCCAGCAGATCCGCGCCGGCAGCCCCTGGAAGGCTACGCGGTCGCCGGCGTACCTGAGCCACTGCTGCAGCCGCGCGTCGTTGGGGAACAGCTCGAGCAGCGCACGGTCGGTAGCCGCGATGTCGGCCGGATCGCCCGAGAGCGCCACCCAGCGGAAGGGCCCGCGCCCCTCGCAGAACGAATCGCGGATGAAGGCGGGGACGAACCCGGGGTAGTCGAAGGCGTCCTCCACGCCAGCGGCACGCGCCTCGGCGCGCAGGTTGTTGCCGTAGTCGAAGGCGATCGCTCCGGCCTGGTGCATGGCCAGGATGGCCCGGACGTGCTCGGCGATGGCCGCCCGCACGCGAGAGATGTAACCCTCAGGATCGGCCTCTCGCAGCGCCGCCGGGTCCTCGTCGGCCGAGAGCGGCGGCAGGTAGCCGTAGCGCGGGTCGTGGGCGCTGGTCTGGTCGGTCACCAGATCGGGGACGAACCCGCGGCTGACCATGGCGGGGAGCGCCTCGGCGGCGTTGGCGAGCAGGCCGATGGAGCGGCCGCGGCGCTCGCGCTTGGCGGCCTCGGCACGCGCGATCGCGTCGTCGAGATCTGTGGCCACCTCGTCGAGGTAGCGGGTGTCGAGACGACGCTGGATGCGTGTCGGGTCGACCTCGATGCACAGCGCCACGCCGCCGGCGAGGCTGATCGCGAGCGGCTGCGCGCCGCCCATGCCGCCGAGACCGGCCGTGACGGTGATGGTACCCGCCAGGCTGCCGCCGAAGTGAAGCTTCGCAGCCGCGGCGAAGGTCTCGAAGGTTCCTTGGAGAATGCCCTGGGTGCCGATGTAGATCCACGAGCCCGCGGTCATCTGGCCGTACATCATCAGGCCTTTGCGATCGAGCTCGTCGAAGTGGTCCCAGTCGGCCCACCTCGGCACGAGGTTGGCGTTGGCGATGATCACACGCGGGGCTAGCGCGTGCGTGCGCAGCACCGCCACCGGCTTGCCCGACTGCACCAGCAGCGTCTGGTCGTTCTCGAGCCGCTCGAGCGCTTCGATGATGGCGTGAAACGCCTCCCAGCTGCGCGCTGCCTTGCCGCGGCCGCCGTAGACGATGAGCTGCTCCGGATGCTCGGCCACCTCGGGATCGAGGTTGTTCATCAGCATCCGCTTGGCTGCCTCTTGGATCCAACCCTTGGCGCTGCGCTGTGCGCCGCGGGGCGCCGTGATGGTCATGCTCCAGCCTAAGCGAAGTCGGGCCCGCCGCCGGCAGCTAAGACCCTAGATCACGCTTGATCTGCTCGTACTCCTCACGGCTGATCTCACCCTTGGCGTAGCGCTCGCGCGCGATGTCGAGCGGCTCACGCCGGATGCCTGGGCGCACGCCAGCACCGTCTTCTGGCCCGCGACCCCGCTCGAGCGCGCGCCACAACCACACGATGCCGAGTACGACGAGGACCAGGA
>SKMG01000162.1 GCA_007121175.1 Trueperaceae bacterium
ACGCTCACGGCCAGGTTCAGCAGGCCGAGCACCACCGTCGCGTCGATCAGCAGCGGGCCGATCGGCAGCTGCAGGTCGCGCAGCATGCCGAAGGCGGCGCCGCTGTTGCGGGTGTGGGTGATGTGGAACCCCAGGCCGAGCGAGTACTCCCGCACCCCCAGCGGAACGGTGGCGGCGACCCAGGCCTTGCTCAGCTGGTCGATCGCCACCAGCGCAGCCGCCACGGCGAGGGGGGCGAGTCGTCTCGTCCGCATCGCCGGGGAGTGTACCGCGAGCTTTGTCCCGGCAGGGTCGCGCTAGACTTGGCGTATCACGTGCACCATCCGCTGCGCGACGCACCCCCGCGATAGTCGCGCCGCGCCGCGGACAGCCGAGAGGTGGTACTGCCATGCCCGCGACGGTCCCCCAGGTCGCCACCCGCATCGCACGAACGGGTGGTGAAGATGCCGAGCGCCTCACCGTCTTCGCGCAGCGGTTGTTCGCCAAGGCGGACGAGACCTTCCTCGACCAGTTCGACCCAGATTCGCTCGCGGCCATGGCCCAGGACAGCCTGACCTTCCTCGACGGCCTCGGCGCCGCCGCCACTCGGGTCGAAGCCTTCAACCCCACGCTGCACCAGCACGGCTGGGAGTCGCCCTACACGGTGCTGCGCCTCGCTCTGGGCGACCGCCCCTTCATCGTCGACTCGGTTCGCAATGAGCTCCGGCGGCAAGAACTCGAGCTCGTGCATCTGCTGCACCCGATCTTCACGGTTCGGCGCGACGAAGACGGCCGCGTCGAGGCGATCGCCGAGAAGGGTGCCCCGCTGGAGGAGGGCGCCGAGCGGCTCTCGCTCGAGCTCTTCTTCGTCGCACCCATCGGCGATCCCGAGCGGCTCGAGCGCCTCGCCGCCGCGGTCGATCGGGTGCTCCATGACGTCGTCCTCGCCACCGACGACTACCAGGCCATGCGCGAGCGTGTCGAGGCCACCGTCGCCTACCTGCACCTGCTGCGCGCAAGCGGCGCGCAGGGGCCGTTCCGGGAGCGAGGAGAGGAGATCGATGAGTACTGCGCGTTCCTCGAGTGGCTGCTCGACGACAGCTTCGTGTTCTTGGGCTACCGCGAGTACGGCATCGTCGAGCTGGCCGGAGAGCCGGCGTTCCAGGTCAAGCACGGCTCGGGCCTCGGCATCCTGCGCGAGAGCGACAAGAGCGCCTACCGTGACCCGGTCCCGCTGAGCGAGCTGCCGCCCGAGCTGCGGGGGCGCGTAGTCGACGGCAAGGTGGTCATCGTCAACAAGACCAACAACGAGAGCACCGTCCACCGCCGCTCGCGCATGGACTATATCGGCATCAAGCAGTTCGGCGACGGCTGGCAGTTGCAGGGCGAGCGCCGCTTCCTCGGGCTGCTGACCAGCAAGGCCCACATGGCGGCCGCCGACGAGATCCCGATCTTGCGGCGCACGCTGCGGCAGGTGCTCGAGCTCGACGGCTCGCCGGAGCGTTCGCACGACTACAAGGCCATCGTCGAGACGTTCAACAGTCTGCCGCGAGCGGACCTCTTCTGGGCCGAGCCGAACACCCTGCTGCGCGAGATCCGCACGATCTTCCGCTTCGAGCGCGAGCGCGGGGTGCGGCTCACGCTGCGTCCGGACCCGCTCGCGCGCGGCGTGGCCGCGATGGTCCTGCTGCCGCGCGACCGCTTCGACGCCGAGGTGCGCCGGCGCGTGCAGCAGCACTTGAGCGCCGCGCTCGAGGCGACGCACGTCGACTACCGGCTGGCGATGGGCGAGGACGAAGCCCAGGTACGGATGCATTTCTTCCTCGCCACCGAGAAGGCGATCCGCGACTTAGACGTCAAGGCCCTCGAGCGCGAGGTCGCCGAGCTCACCCGCAGCTGGGCCGATCACGTCCGTGAGCGCCTGATGCGGACGTTCGGTGAGCGGCGAGGGCGGAGGCTGGCCGAGCGCTACCTGCCGGGCTTCGAAGACCGTTACCGCGCCGACATGAGCCCGGGTAGGGCCGTGCGTGACATCGAGCAGCTCGAGGCGCTCGGTGAGGCGGGCGTCCGGGTCGCGCTATCGCGACCGGTCGACGAGCGCCGGGGCGCCGGCTCGTCCTTGCTGCGCGTGTACCACCCTGGCACCCGCTTCGTGCTGTCCGACGTGCTGCCGGTGCTCGAGAACCTCGGCTTCCGAGTGCTGGAGCAGGCGGCCTACGTCGTCGCCGCTGACAGCGAGGAGCGCGGCATCGAGGTGTTCCGGGTCCAGGACCAGTACGGCGTCGCGATCGACGTCGACGCGCACGGCGAGCGCCTGGTCGAGGCCGCCACGCTGCTGCTGAGCGGGGCCGGCGAGCACGACCGCCTCAATCGCCTGGTGCTCTACGGCGGCTTGACGTTGCGCCAGGTCGCCCTGCTGCGCGCGCTGCAGATGTACTACGGTCAGCTCGTCGCAGTCGTGAGCCGCCGCTTCGTGAACGAGACGCTGCTGGCGCATCCGCGCGCCGCGCAGCTGCTGGTGGAGGTGTTCGGGAAGAAGTTCGACCCCGACCTGAACATCGACGAGGAGGAGCGCGCGCAGCTGCTGGCGGCGGCCAGAGAGGCGTTCCTCGACGAGCTCAACCGCGTCGACTCGCTGCCCGAGGACCAGACCCTGCGAGGGCTGCTCGACCTGATCGACGCCAGCGTTAGGACCAACTACTACGTGGGCCGCCCGGCCATCGCGCTGAAGATCGACTCGCAGCAGGTGGCGGCGATGCCCGACCCGCGGCCGCGCTTCGAGATCGCCGTCGCCGGCCCCGACGTCGAGGGGACCCACCTGCGCGGCGGCCTGGTCGCCCGCGGCGGCCTGCGCTGGTCGGACCGGCCCGACGACTTCCGCACCGAGGTGCTCGGCCTCATGAAGACCCAGATGACGAAGAACGCCGTGATCGTGCCGGTCGGATCGAAGGGCGGCTTCGTGGTCAAGCGGCAGCCGAGCGACCGCGAGGCGCTGCGCGAGCACGTCCGCAACCAGTACAGCTCCTTCATCCGCTGCCTGCTCGACCTGACCGACAACGTCGTCGGCGAGCAGCCGGTGCACCCGGAGCGGGTGCGCTGCTACGACGGGTTCGACACCTACCTGGTGGTCGCAGCCGACAAGGGCACGGCCACCTTCTCCGACCTGGCCAACAGCATCGCCGCGGAGTACGGCTTCTGGCTCGGCGACGCCTTCGCCTCCGGCGGCTCGCAGGGCTACGACCACAAGGCCGAAGGCATCACGGCCGGCGGGGCCTGGGTGACGGTGCTGCGGCACTTCCGCGAGCTGGGCCGCGACCCGATGCAGGAACCATTCACGGTCGCGGGGATCGGGGACATGTCCGGCGACGTGTTCGGTAACGGGCTCTTGCAGAGCCCGCACGCGCGCCTGATCGCCGCGTTCAACCACCAGCAC
>SKMG01000058.1 GCA_007121175.1 Trueperaceae bacterium
AGCACCCGCCCGAGCGTCTCCGCCACCTGCTCGATCGACAGCTGCGGCAGCCGAGAGAGGTACGCGCCCAGCAGCACCATGTTGGTGAGCCGCGCATTTCCGAGCTCGGCCGCGACGTCGTCGGCTGGGATGTGGATCACGTCGAGATCCTCGCGCTTCACCTCGCGGTCGATGAGCGACGCGTTCACGACCAGCAGGCCGCCAGGGCGCACCAGCGGCTCGTAGCGCTCGAGCGAGGGGAGGTTCAGCACGATCGCCGCGAGCGGCCGCGAGACCACCGGCGAGCCGATCGGCTCACTGCTGATCACCACCGTGCAGTTGGCGGTGCCGCCGCGCATCTCGGGGCCGTACGAGGGGTACCAGGTGGTGTGGAGGTCGGCGTCGAGCGCGGCGTGCGCCAGTACCTGCCCGGCGAACAGCACGCCCTGGCCGCCGAAGCCGGCGATGATCAGGTCGACCTTCATCCGCGCCTCGCGCGTCCAGCGACGGCCGAACCCGCGGCATCCGCACCGGCGGCGCTGGAGTCTGCAGTGCCCGCACCGGCGGCGCCCGCCGTCTCCGCCTCGGGCACCTTGAAGTCGCCCAGTGGGAAGGCCGGTACCATCTCGTCGCGGATGAAGTCCAGCGCGGCGTCGGGCTTGAGGCCCCAGTTGGTGGGGCAGCTGGAGAGCAGCTCGACCATGCTGAAGCCGAGTCCTTGTTCCTGCACTTCGAAGGCGCGCCGGATGGCTTTCTTGGCGCGCCTGATCTGGACCACGTCGTGGAGGCTGCGGCGGACGACGAAGGCTGCGCCGTCCACCTGGGCTAGGAGCTCGCTCACCCGTAGCGGCGCCCCCTGGCCTACCAGCGAGCGGCCGGCGGGCGACGAGGCCGTCTTCTGGCCCACCAGCGTCGTGGGGGCCATCTGTCCGCCGGTCATGCCGTAGATGGCGTTGTTGATGAAGAAGACGGTGATGTTCTCGCCGCGAACCGCGGCGTGCAGGATCTCGGCCGCGCCGATCGAGGCGAGGTCGCCGTCGCCCTGGTAGGTGAACACCAGCGCTTCGGGCGCCACCCGCTTGATGCCCGTGGCCATCGCCGGCGCGCGCCCGTGCGGCGCCTGGCCGAAGTCGACGTCGAAGTAGCGGCAGGCGAACACCGAACAGCCGACCGATGCCACGCCGATGGTGCGCTCCTTTGCCGCGAGCTCGTCGATGACCTCGGCGATCAGGCGGTGCGCGATGCCGTGGGTGCAGCCGGGGCAGTAGTGGGTGGGGACGCTGGTAAGGGAGTCGGGAAACTCGTAGACGGGCGTCATCGCATGCTCGGGAGCGACGACGGTCATGCGCTCACCTCCTCCTGGTGGGCGGCCTCCGCCTCGTGGGCGGAGCGCCTGAGCTCTTCGAGGATCTCCTCGGGCATGGGCATCACGCCCCCGGTACGCCCGAAGAAGCGCACAGGCACTCGCTCTGCGACGATGCGCTGCACGTCCTCGACCATCTGGCCGGTGTTCATCTCGACTACCAGCATGGCGTCGACGCGCTTCACGAGTGCGCGCAATTGCACTTCCGGGTAGGGCCACAGGGTGATCGGCCGGAAGAGACCGACCGCCAGCCCCTCGGCGCGCGCGGCGGTGATGGCGGTCTTGGCCAGCCGGGCGGTGGTGCCGAAGGCCACCACGGCTACTCGAGCGCCCTCGAGCCGGTACTCCTCGAAGCGGACTTCAGCGGCCGCGATCTCGGCGTACTTGGCCTGCAGGTGGCGGTTGAAGGCCTCCTCCTCGTCGGGGTCGAGGTGGATCGACGAGACCAGGTTGGGCTCTCTCATGATCGCGCCGGTCAGCGCCCAGGCCGGGCGCTCGCCCGGCAGGCGCAGATGGCGCATCGGCGGCAGCTCGGCGCCCTCCATCATCTGGCCCAGGCTGCCGTCGGCCAGCACCACCGTGACGATGCGGTAGCGATCGGCCAGGTCGAAGGCCAGCACGGTGTGGTCGATGAGCTCCTGGACGGTCGAGGGCGCCAGCACGATCTGCCGGTAGTCGCCATGCCCGCCACCTTTGACCATCTGCAGGTAGTCGCTCTGGGCCGGGGCGATGTTGCCCAGGCCGGGCCCGCCGCGCATCACGTCGACCACCACGGCCGGGACCTCCGAGCCGGCTAAGTACGACAGGCCCTCCATCATCAGGCTGGTGCCGGGGCCGGAGGACGACGTCATCGTCCGCACGCCGGCCGCGGCGGCGCCGTAGACCATGTTGATCGCCGCCACCTCGCTCTCGGCCTGTACGAAGGTGCGGCCGAGCTCGGGCATGCGGGTCGAGAGGTGCTCGAGCGCCTCGGTCTGCGGGGTGATCGGGTAGCCGAAGTACGCCTCGCAGCCCGCGCGGACGGCGGCCTCGGCGAAGGCGACGTTGCCCTTGAGCAGTTCTCGTGCCATACCCGCCCCCTAGGCCCTCACCCGGACAGCGCGGTAGACCGCGATCGCCGCCTCGGGGCACATCGTGGCGCACAGCTGGCAGCCGGTACACTCGGAGGACGGGTCGATGAGTTCGACGGGATGCACGCCGCGAGCGTTGAAACGTGCGTCGGCGAGCCGCAACAACCCCTTGGGGCATACTGGTATGCATAGAGCGCATCCTTTGCAGCGCGGTTCGTCGACCGTCACGGTTCCCTTCATCCAAGCCTCCTATCTGATGCTCCTACGGTAACGCTTTGAAGCAGAGAGATGTGTCCCTTGCGTTTCCGATCTCTCGGTCCGGAAGCGATGCGCACGCGACCTATCCGGCGTTACGCTGGTTCCCATGCAGCTTTCTGACCTCGAGGTCCGCGTGCTGGGTGCTCTGGTCGAGAAGGAGCGGACCACCCCTGACGCCTACCCGCTCTCGAGCCAGGCGCTCCTCACCGCCTGCAACCAGCGCACCAGCCGCGACCCGGTCACGAACTACCACCTGCAGGAGGTGCAGGAGGCGGCCTTCCGGCTGCGCGAGCGCGGTTTCGCCGCCACCGTGCAGGAGGCCGGCGATCGGGTGCCGAAGCACCGCCACCAGCTGCAGCGCACCCTCGACGTCAACGACCTCGAACTGTCGCTCTTGGCGGTGCTGATGCTGCGCGGTGCCCAGACGCCTGGCGAGTTGCGTGCGCGCATCGAGCGCTACCGCGTGCCGATGGACCCGCAGAGTGTCGAGGCCGCGCTGCGCAGCCTGTCGCAGCGCTCTTCGCCGCTGGTCCAGAACCTGGGCCGCGGGCCGGGACAGAGCCAGGATCGCTGGCGGCACACGCTGGCCAGCGACGAGTCCCGCCTGCGGCCGCGGGTGCGGACGCCTGGCGACGGCGAGCGAGGGGAGTCCAACGGGCACCGAGCCGCGGCCGAGCGCACGGTCGAGGATGCGTACCGGGGCGATGCCGAGCCCGGGCGCGGCCCGGCGGGCGCC
>SKMG01000205.1 GCA_007121175.1 Trueperaceae bacterium
CACCTCGAGCGCTTCGTGGTCGACCTGGAGCCCGAGACGAACACGGTGGTGGTCGGGCCGCGCGAAGCCTGCTTCTGGAGCGGGCTCGAGGCGGACCAGGTCAACCTACTCTGCGCGGACGAGGAGCTGCCCGAGCGCGTGCTCGCGCAGGTGCGCTACCGTCAGGAGCCGCAGCCGGCGCAGCTGGAGCGACTGGCTCCCGACCGCATCCGGCTCCGCTTCGACGAGCCCCAGTTCGCCGTCACCCTGGGCCAGTCGACCGTGTTCTACGACGGCGAGCGGCTCCTCGGAGGCGGCGTCATCCAGGCCAGGCACGGCGCCGGCTGAGCCCTTCACGATCGCTGGGCCTGACATCGGACCATGCCCGGCACCGCCCTGACCCGCCGGCGCTACACTGACGCGCAGAGGAGGCCGCTTGTGACGACCATCATCGTGCTCGTGATCTTGGGCGCCCTGGTCCTATTCGCGATCAACGTCTACAACCGGATCATCACGCTCGAGAACCGCTACCAGAACGCCTGGAGCCAGATCGACGTCCAGCTCAAGCGCCGCGCCGACCTGGTTCCCAACCTGGTGGAGACGGTGAAGGGGTACGCCGCCCATGAGCGGGAGGTCTTCGACAACGTGGGCAAGGCGCGAGCCGCAATGGCCGGCGCGCGCACCATCGACGAGTCGGCCGAGGCCGCGAACATGATGACCGCTGCGCTCGGGCGGCTGTTCGCGATCTCCGAGGCCTATCCCGAGCTCAAAGCGAACGAGAACTTCCGGGTCCTGCAAGAGGAGCTCGCGGGCATCGAGAACAAGATCGCCTACGCGCGGCAGTTCTACAACGACGCCGTGCTGCAGTACAACACCGTGATCAGCACCGTCCCGGGCGTGTTCTTCGCCGGCCCGATGGGCAAGACCAAGCACGTCTACCTCGAAGTCCCCGAGGCCGACAGGGAAGTCCCGACCGTGTCGTTCGGCACCGGCGCGCCCGCCTGAACGGTAGCGCCGTCACGCCATGACCGTCGCCCCTCGTGCCGGGTCGCGCCTGCCCGACGCCATCACCGACCCGGCCACGGGTCGTCGGATCAGCCTGCTCGACTGGAAGGCTGCGAACCTTCGCGCGTCGTGGCTGCTCAGCGTGATCATGGTGCTGCTGCTCGGGGGGCTCGGCTGGCTCATTGGTTACGCCTTCGATCCCGGGCTCGCCGTCGTGTTCCTCGCGATCGCCGTGGCGCTGGGCGTAGGCCAGAGCGCCGCTGCGTTCTGGGCGTCGGACACGATGGTGCTCTCGGTGGCCGGGGCACGGCCAGCGACGAAGGATGAGCACCGCTACCTGGTCAACGTCTCGGAGGCGGTCGCCATCGGCGCCGGCGTACCGGCACCGCGCATGTACGTGATCGACAACCCGGCTCCGAACGCCTTCGCCACCGGGCGCGACCCGCAGCACGGCACCATCGCCGTGACGACGGGCCTGATCGAGTTGCTCGACCGGCAAGAACTCGAGGGCGTGGTCGCGCACGAGATGGCGCACATCCGCAACTACGACGTGCGTTTCATGTCGATGCTCGCGGCCACCGTTGGCGCGATCGTGCTCCTTCGCGATGTCGCATTGCGCGCCATGCGCTTCGGCGGGATGGGGCGGCGCCGCAGTGGAGGCGGCTCCGGCGGTGGCCGCGGCCAGATCCTGGCGCTGCTGCTGCTCGTGGTGGTGCTGATCCTGGCGCCGGTCCTGGCCCTGGCGCTGCGCATGGCGGTGAGCCGGCGGCGGGAGTACCTCGCGGACGCCACCGGCGCCTACATCACGCGCAATCCCGACGGCTTGGCGCGGGCGCTCGAGAAGCTACGCGACTTCCGGGGCCCACCGATGAAGGTGTCCGAGGGCGTTGCGCACATGTTCTTCACCAACCCGACCCGTCGGCTGAATGCCACGGGCTTGTTCGCCACCCACCCGCCGCTGCAGGAGCGCATCAACCGGCTCCGCCGGATGTAAGTCGACGTTCACCGAGCACGCCGGCGAGCAGCGCCACGGACCGCTCCGGGACCCGACGCCCCGAGCCAGAACGAGGGCCGGCTCACGTGCAGCCGGCCCTCGTAGGTCGTCCTGGGTGGGGCGTCGATCAGACGTCCCGTTCGTCCCGTTCGCGATCGTGGTCTTGCTGGTCGGAGTGTGCGTCGGCGTCGGAGTCGGCGTCGCCGTACCCCTCGCCGTCGGACTCGGCTTCGGCTGGCGTCGGCTCGTCCGCCTGGGCACCGCCGCTCGGCGCCACCTCGGAGCCCTCGGGCTCCTCGACGGGCCGCATCGGGCGCCGGCCCTCGCGGAAGGCTGCAGTCAGGAGCGCGGCTGCTTCTGCGGCGTCGATCGCGTTCTCCGCATCGACGGGCGCCTCCGAGGCGGCCTCAGCCTGTGCCGGGGCGGGCGCCTGCTCGGCCTGCCGATCCGGCTGCGGCTCCGACGCAACCGACGGCGTGTCGGGTGCCGGTGTCGCCTCTGCTTGCAGCGGCTCGCCGGTTGCGGTGTCGGCAGCTGCCGGTCCGGTGTCTTCGGCGGTCGCGGAGTCTGCGCTCACGAGGTCCGTGCTCCCGCCGCCGGCGGTCTCGCCGTCGGTGCTCTCGCCCGCCGTTGCGCTCGCATCGGGAGCCTCGCTCTGCTCGCCGGTTCCCGCGTTCGCCTCGGCCGGGGTCTGCCCACCCGCGGTCTCGCTCGCGGTCGACGGCTCGCTCGCGGCCGCCGGCGCTTCGTCTTCCCGCGCGTCCGCCGTCAGGCCGAATTGGGCGAACAGGTCGGCATAGACGTCACCGAGCTTCGTCGTGGTCTTCTGACCGGCGCTCTCGGCGGCGTAGCTGTAGTCGTAATCGATGCCAGCGCCGCGACGTCCGCCACGACGTCCGCCGCGACGGCCACCCGGCGCGCCGCCACGCGCGCTCGGTGCGCCCGTGCCGATCTCGTCGTAGCTACCGGCGCCCGCCGTGAACGGCAGCAGCCGCTTGCGCGAGAGGCTCGCGCGCTGCTCCACCGGGTCGATGTTGAGGATGACCGCAGTCACCTCGTCACCGCGCTTGAAGTGCTCGTTGACATCCTCGATGTGCTCGTGGGCGAGCTCAGAGATGTGCACCAGGCCCTCGATGCCCTCTTCGATCTCCATGAAGACGCCGAAGTCCGTCAGGCCGGTGATCGGACCAGTGACCTCGGTACCGGGCGGGTACCGGTCGGGCAGGCTGCTCCAAGGATCGGGCTGCGTCTGCCGAAGTCCGAGCGAGATGCGCTCCTGCTGCGTGTCGATCTTCAGGATCATCGCCTCGACGCTGTCGCCCTCGGTCACGACCTCCTTCGGATGCCGGATCCGCTTCGTCCAGCTCATCTCGGAGACGTGAATGAGGCCCTCGAGGCCGGGTTCGATCTCGACGAAAGCACC
>SKMG01000294.1 GCA_007121175.1 Trueperaceae bacterium
GGAGCGCGTCATCCGCCTGCTGAGCACCAGAGAGCTCGACCCGCGGCCGCTGATCTCGCACGTGGCGCCGCCTGGGGCCTGGCGCGTCGCCTTCGAAGGCATGCATTCGGGCGCCTTCGCCACAGCCGTTCTCCATGCCTGAGAGAGGATGCCATGGACCTCCGCCCGCAGTCGAGCCATCAACAGCTCTTCGACGACGTCGCGAGATCGCGCCACCAGCGCTCCTTCTGGTGGCTCGGGCAGCACTCGTTCGTGATCAAGCTCGGCGCGACCGTGGTGCTGGTCGACCCCTTCCTGGCGGACATGCCCGAGCGGCTGGTGCCGCCGATGTTCGCGCCCGAGCACGCGAGCGCAGTCGACATCGTCGCGTGCACCCACGACCACATCGACCACATCGACCCGGTGGCGGTCACCGGCTTGGCGCAGCACAGCGCAGCCACCTTCGTCGCCCCGCGCGCCGCGCAGCAGCGTATGCGCTCGCTCGGCGTCTCAGGCGAGCGACTGGTGCTGCTCGACGACGGCGAGGCCGCCACGGTGAGCGGCGTCAACATGCGCGCCATCAAGGGTGCGCACGAGACGTTCGAGCGCACGCCGGATGGGCACTACCCGTTCCTCGGCTACGTCCTCGAGGGGAACGGCGCCACCGTCTACCACGCCGGCGACACGGTCTGGTGGGAAGGGCTGCAGGCCCGGCTGGCGGCGCATCGGCTCGATGTGGCGATGATCCCCATCAACGGCCGCGACGCCGAGCGCCTGCGCAACGACGTCCGCGGCAACATGGTCTACCAGGAGGCCGCCGATCTGGTCGGTCCGCTGGGCGTCGGCCTGGCCGTCCCCTGCCACTACGGCATGTTCGACTTCAACACCGAAGACCCGCAGCGCTTCGCCGACTACGTGCGCGTCAAGTATCCGGACCTCGAATGCTGGATCGGACCTCCCGGCGTCGAGGTGTCGTTTGGGATCGGCGGTGGTGGGGATGGCGACGAGGCGGCTTGAGGGGCGCGCCGTGATCGTGACCGGCGCGAGCACCGGCATCGGCGCCGCGATCGCGCGCTCCTGCGCCCTCGAGGGCGCACGGGTGCTGGTGCACGGCCGCGACGCCGAGCGGACCCGGCAGGTCGCCCGCAGTCTCGCGACCGAGGGCGCGAGCTTCACCGGCGAGCTCGGTGATCCGGGCGTCTGCGAGGCGCTGGTCGAGGAGGCGGTGCGTGCCTTCGGCAGCCTCGATGGCCTCGTCAACAACGCCGCGCTCACCACCCGCAGCGACCTCGCCTCGACCACTCCAGAGCTGTTCGACCGCCTGCTCGCGGTCAACCTGCGCGCGCCGCTGATGATCATCCGCGCCGCGATCGGCGAGCTGCGCGCGAGCGCCGGCAGCGTCGTCAACATCGGCTCGCTCAACGCCTACTGCGGAGAGCCCGAGCTGCTGGCGTACTCGCTGGCGAAGGGGGCGCTGATGACCATGACCCGCAACCTGGCCAACGCCCACGCCAGCGAGCGGGTCCGCTTCAACCTGCTCAACGTCGGCTGGACGCTCACCGACAACGAGGACGCGATCTTCCGGGCCCAGGGCTACCCGAGCGGCTGGCACCGACGCCTGCAACCGCACGTGGTGCCTTCCGGCGCGCTGCTCTCCCCCGAGCAGGTCTCGCCTCACGTGATCCACTGGCTCTCGCGCGAGTCCGAACCCGTCACCGGCGCGGTGGTCGATGTCGAGCAGTACCCGCTCATCGGCCGCCCTGGCGAGGGCATGCGGCTGGAGGAGCCGAGCTCCTAGCCGCCTTCCCGAGGTGCTTCGGCCAGCGGCGCGGGGCCGTGTGGGGGTGTAGCGTGGTCGGCCATGAGAGCACCCCGCGCGAGCGTCGCGACATTCGACATCGTCGGCCTGGGCATGGCGACCGTAGACCTGATGGCGCTCGTTCCGCGGCTGCCGGGCTCGGATGAGGTCTTCGAGACCGAGGCGCTCGAGATCGAGGGCGGCGGTCCGGTGGCGAGCGCGCTGGCTGCGGCGAGCCGCCTGGGCGAGCGCTGCGCGATCATCGGCAGCACCGACCGCGGCACCTGGGGCGACCAGGTCGTCGAGCGGCTCGAGCTGGTCGGCGTGGACGTGACGCAGCTGCGACGCCGGGCCGAGGGGATCGCGCCTCGCTCGGTGATCCTGGTGGAGGCTGACAGCGGCCGCCGCTCGATCCTCTATAGCCGCGGTACGGTCGCGAGCCCGACGCCCACGGAGCTGCCGCGCGAGCTCTTGGGGCGAGCCCGGATCCTCCACCTCGACGGATTCCACCCCGATGCGGCGAGGGCCGCCGCCGAGCTGGTGCGCGCTGGCGGCGGCACCGTCTCGCTCGATGGCGGCGCCGGCGTGTCGTGGCCAGGACTCGGGGAGCTGCTGCCGCTGGTCGACCTGCTGATCGTGGCGCGGGCCTTCGCGGTGCGCGAGACCGGGCTGGAGGACGAGTCGCGAGCCGCCGAGGCGCTCTCGCGCCACGGCGCGCGGCACGTCGTCATCACCGACGGGGAGCGCGGCGCTTGGTCGCTGGTCGAGGGCGTCGTGCGCCACCAGAGCGCCTTCGCAGTTCCGGTGGTGGACACGACCGGCGCCGGCGACGCCTTCCACGGCGGCTACCTCCACGCCGTGCTGCGCAGCTGCGAGCCCGCCGACTGCCTGCGTCGCGCCAGCGCAGTAGCAGCGCTGGCCTGTACCCGGCTCGGCGGCCGGGCGGGACTGCCTGACGAGGGCGAGCTCGAGGACTTCTTGCAGCACTCGCGTCACTGAGACGTCGGCCCAGCCGGTCAGGCCGCTACGCAGCCGGCAGCACGAAAGGCGCCACCAGCGCTACGACCAGGCGCGCGCTGTCGCGCCCCTCGGCGTCGTCACGGCCGTAGAACCCCGAGGGTGTGGAGGTCGAGGTGCAGCGAGCGCCGCGCTGCGCGCCACCCACACTGCCCAGCCGACGTGCCGGCGTTCGTGGGCGAGGTAGCGCTCGCGCCGGTCGTTGACGGTCGCGAGCAGCTCGGCGCGCTCCGGGTGGTCCGGATGCTCGCGCGCCCAGTCGTGGGCCGCGGTCCACCAGGCGCTGACGTAGCGGTCCATGTCCGGCACGCTCGAGCCGAACAGGGCCGTCACGCTGAGCCCCGAGCGCTCGAGCACCCGGTGTAGGGCGGATAGCTCGCGCAAGGCCGCGACCTCGGGCAGCACCCCGCTCGCGCCCGGCGCGAACGGCTCGGCCAGGTAGCGGTCGCCGATCACCAGGCTGCCGCCCGGCCGCAGAGCAGCGTGCATCCAGGCCACCGCCTCGTCGAAGCTGCCGATCGCGAAGGGCGCCCCGATGCAGGCGACCACGTCGTAGGCACCGGGCGCCGGCGCGAAGTCGAGCGCCGGCCCCTCGAC
>SKMG01000020.1 GCA_007121175.1 Trueperaceae bacterium
AGGCTGCCGGGCCGTCCGCCCGGTGCCCCCCGCGCCTCTCTCGACGGCACGTCGCGGAGCCGGCCCTGCCGCTCGGCGGCGCCGCGGCGGGCGCCCGAGTCGGTGCGCCGCACCCCTGGATCGGTGTGGCGGGTCGTGACTTCGGCCTGGCGCGCTGCCTCGTCCTCGATACGCTTGACGTCGTCCATACGCACGACGTCGCGCCGGCTGCTCGCGAGCGCCCGCACCGGCTCGATGCGCTGCTCCAGAGGCGACACTTTGAAGCGCCTGGCCCACGGCTCCCAGATCAACTCGGCCCGATGACGCCAGACCTTGGTGCGGGTCGCGGCCGCGTAGCAGTAGAGGTCGAGCACGCCGTCCTCCAGCTTGCCCACCGGCAGACGCACCGCGAGCTCCACCTCCGCCATCGGGGGCACCAGCGCGACGATCTCGGCGACGCCGAAGCGGCCGCCTCCGCCAGTCGCGCTCGCCGCCTCCAGCAGCTGCACCGGGTAGCGACCCAAGTTGGTGACGGTCATCTGTAAGTCGCCTGCGCCGACGCGTCCGGTGCGGCTTGCCGGCACCAGCTCAGCCTGGGTGACCAGGATCTCCGGCGAACGAACGACCAGCGGACTCCGGGTGCTGCGCCGCACGCTGGCCACGACCAGCAGCACCACGAACACCACCAGCAGCAGCCACAGGCCCGCCGGCCACGCCGCAGGCTCGAGCAACGGCACCGCCACGCCGCGCTCGAACCAGCCGCCGATGGCGTCGACGGTCGACGCGAGCATCTCGCCCATGCGCCGCAGCGCTGTCTCCACTCGAGGTCCTCTCCTTCTCCTTCGCTCTGGCGCGGCCGCCCAGCCTCGGGGCGGTCGCGCACCCTCTAGCCTACACGCTGCGCATGAGAAGGCTCATTCAGCGAGCACACGCCAGCCGAGTTCCTGCGCGGTGGCGCGCAGGATGTCGTCAGGGTACACGGCGACCGGCGCGTCGCTCAGTAGCAGGAGCGGCACGTCGGCGGCGCTGTCGCCATAGGCGGCCGAGAGCCGCTCCGAGCCCAGGTGCTCATGGACCAGCCGGGCCTTGATCTCGCCCACGCTCACCGGACCGGCCAGGCGTCCCGTCAGGCGACCCTCGAGCACCTCGATCGGCGTGCCGAGCGCCTCGACCGAAGCCCCGGTGGCCAGGCCCAGCCGTGTCGCGAAGGCCTCCACCACCGGCAGCAGTGAGCCAGAGGCCACGACCACGCGCTCGCCGGCGGCGAGGTGGACGCGCAACGCCGCAATCACGTCGTCGCGCCGCTTGGGCCACAGCTCGGCCTCGACCGCCCGCGCGACCATCGCCTCGAACGCCGCAACTTCGATACCGGCGAAGCACGTCGTGAGCCGACGCAACCACTCGTCCTGGAAGCGACGCTTCGGCGAGAGGCCGGCCCACGCCCCGCCCAGCGCCGGGAGGCGACCGGCGACGAAGCCCAGGTACCGCACCCGGCCGATGCAGCGCTCGGCCTCCCTGCCGAGCGCGCGGTACGTAGCGCCGGTCGTCAGGGTGCCTTCGAGGTCGCTGACCACGGCCACGCGGCGGTCATACCACGCGGCTGGGACGCGATCTGCTAGCGTCGGGCGTGGCGGTGTTCACCACCTCCGACGGCAGCAGCAGCCTCCACAGCGCACGCTACGGGGAGGCGTTCCGGTCGCGGCACGGCGCGCATAGCGAGAGCTGGCACGTGTTCGTGGCCGGCTCGGGCGTCGCGGCGCGGCTGGCGGGAGGCCAGCCCACGTCGGTGCTGGAGATCGGACTCGGCACCGCTCGCAACTTCGCTACCAGCGCCGGGGTGGCGCTGGCTTTCGGGACCCCGCTGCACTACGTAGCGCTCGAGCGCGAGGTACAGAGCGCCGAGGCGTGGGCGAGCCAGGACCGCGACGCGCTGGGGCCGCCGGCACTGCGCGCGGCGCTGCTCTCGGCACGCGCCCGATGGGACGTCGGCGACGGCGGCGGCGGCGACCTCACCCTCGGCCCGGTCCGCTTCGAGGTGTACGTTGGCGACGCGGCTGCGCTGTCCTGGCCTACGCTCCTCGACGCGGTCTACCTCGACGGGTTTTCGCCGGCCGTCAACCCAGAACTGTGGAGCGACTCGCTGCTCCAGCGGGTCGCCAAGAGCCTCCGCCCGGGCGGCACCGCCGTCAGCTACTGCGTCCAGGGCGACGTGCGGCGCTCGTTGGCCGCCGCTGGGCTGCGCGTGGAACGGCGTGCCGGACCGCCAGGTGGCAAGCGAGAAGTACTCTGGGCGCAACGTCCTGCTGGAGCCCACGGCACACCTTCGGCTGGCACCGGTCTCTCGAGCATGCGTCTCGCGGTGGTCGGCGCCGGGGTCGCTGGTGGCTCGCTGGCGCTCGCCGCCGCGGAAGCCGGTGCCGAGGTGGCCTCGGTAGACGCGGCGGACGGGACGACGGGTGCCTCGGGCGCTCCGGCGGCGCTGGTCAACCCGCATCGTGGGAGGTCTGGACGCGCAGACCCGGACGACCAGCTGGGGGCCCTGACGACCTGGCGCTGGGCCGCGGCGCTGCACGAGGCCGGGTACGATTCGGGAGCGCATCCGACCGCGGTGGTCCGCGTTGCCGACCGCTCCCGTCAGGCGCTCGCCTGGCGCGATCTCGAAGGCGTCCTCGCCTTCGGTCCGGAAACCGAACCCTCGGCTTTGCGCTGGCGCGCGCCGCACGGCGGCATGCTCGTGCCCAGCGGCGGCTGGATCGACCCGTGGCGCTGGCTGCGTGCGCTGCGCAGCGCCGCCGGCGCCCGGGGAGCGAGCTGGCACCCGCTCGCGGCCGTCGAGCGCCTGGAGCGCGCACCGGACGGCGGCTTACGCCTGGTCGGCCCGCACCTCGACGGGCTCGGCACGTTCGACGCCGTGGCGCTCTGCCTCGGCGCGTCCTCGCCCGGAGCGCTTCCCCATCTGCCGGTCACACCGCTGCCGGGCGCCATGGCGCTGATGCCCGGGCACGCCCCGGCGCGCCCGCTCGCTGGTGCCGTCTCGGCCGCTCCGGTCGGCACTCCGGAGCGCTTCGGTCTCGACCCGCGCGCCGCGTACTTCGCGGCGTCGGGCAGCACCGTTGGAGGGGGCGACGAGGGCGAGCGCCTGCGGAGCGGCGTCGCGGGCGCACTGCCGCGAACACCTGCGGCTCCGCAAGCGCTCTGGCGGGGGCTGCGGGCGCGTGGCAGCGACCTGTGGCCGCAGGTCGTGCTGTTGGAGCCCGGCGTGTGGTGGTTCGGCGCCTTCGCCGGCCGTGGCTTCCTGCGTGCGGCGCTCGAAGCCGAGCGGCTCGTATCACTCCTGGCACGGGGCCGCTCCGACCGCCGGTCACCGTGAGGGGCAGGCGCCTAGGATCGGTGATCTGG
>SKMG01000416.1 GCA_007121175.1 Trueperaceae bacterium
CAGCCGTGAGGCGTAGGGGAGCGCCATGAGGTTCGCCAAGTATCACGCCCTGGGCAACGACTACCTCGTCTTGGAAACCGCCTCCGTTCCCAGCGCAGTTCCGATCGCGGAGCTCGTCCGCGCCGTCTGCGACCGCCACCTGGGTGTCGGCGCCGACGGCGTCCTGATCGAGGGGGCGGCGCGTGACGGCCGACCGAGCGTGCGCATCGTCAACCCCGACGGCTCGGAGGCGGAGACGAGCGGCAACGGCGTGCGCATCTTCGCGCGCTACCTGTTCGACCGCGGGCGCGTCGGCAGCGAGCCGTTCGAGGTGGTGACGCGGGGCGGCGCCGTACGCTGCGAGGTGCGCGATGGCGGCCGCGCGGTCTTCGCCGAACTCGGCCGTGCCTCCTTCGACAGCGCCGCGATCCCCGTGGCAGGTCCTCACCGGGCAGTCGTGGACGAGGAGCTCGAGGTGCTCGGCGACCGGCGGCGCTTCACCGCGGTGACGGTCGGCAACCCGCACTGCGTGATCCTCGTCGACGAGCTCTCGGCGGACCTGACGTCGCGCCTGGGCCCTGCACTGGAGCGCCACCCGCTCTTCCCGCGACGCATCAACGTGCAGTTCATGCGCGTCCTCGGCCGTCACCGCATCGCCATCGAGATCTGGGAGCGCGGCGCTGGCCGCACGCTGGCGTCGGGCAGCAGCAGCTGCGCCGCCGCGGCCGCCGCCGTGCGGCTCGGCGCGTGCGAGGGCGCCGTGACGGTGGTCATGCCGGGCGGCGAGCTGGAGGTCGAGGTCGGGACGGACTTGGGAGTCACCCTGCTCGGCCCCGTGGTGCAGGTGGCCGCTGGCACGCTCGCGGACGAGCTGTTACACCCCGGAGGGGCACCCTAGGGTCGCCGAACCTGCAGCGGCGCGGCGAACCCGTACTCAGGCGCCGCTGAGCATGGAAGCGACCTCCACGCGCCGGTGCGTGTCGGCGCTCTCGCACGCAGCGAAGACCATCGCGAGGCTGTGGATGTTGTCCGTGCCGACGGTCTCCGGCGTGAGGCCGGACCGCACGGCCCGCAGGAAGGCGTGGATCGCCGCCGCATGCCACTGTGCCGGGTCGCTGCGCCGCAGGGCGGGCGTCGGTACGGCTCGGTGCGTCGAGAGGAGCCCTCCCGAACCCGACACGACCTCGCAGCGGAGCGATTCGGACCCGTCCCAGAGCACGCTCCCGCCCGTACCGACGATGCGCCACTGGCTCTCCCAGGGCGTCGCCAGCCCTTCGGCACACCAACTGCCGCGGTACGTGAAGACCACGCCGCCGGTCAACTCGAAGGTGACGGCCGCCGAGGCGCCGTGCGCGTACCACGAACCCTCGGGATTCCACGACGTTCCGAACGCCGTCCGCGGCTGCTCGCCGGCGAGGAACCGGGCGCTGTCGAACGTGTGGATCGCCATGTCGCGCAACAGGACGTGCTCCATCGACTCGCGGAAGCCGCCGAAGTGCGGCGCGAGGAAGAAGTCGGCGTGCAGCGTGGTCACGCGGCCGATGTGGCCCCCGGCGAGGAACTCGCGCAGCGCCCGGATGCTCGGATCGAAGCGGCGGTTCTGCATGACGGCCAAGGTCCGTCCGTGGGCCTCCGCCGCGGCGAGCATGGCGCGAGCCGAGCCGAGCGTGTCCGCCATCGGCTTCTCGCAGAACACGTGACAGCCGGCCTCGAGGGCGGCGATCGTCACGTCTCGACGGGCCTCGGGCACCGTGCAGTCGAACACCACGTCCGGACGCGCGTGGCCCAGCACGGCGCGCAGGTCGCGTCCGGCGGGCGCGCGGCTGCCGCAGCGTCGTGCGCTCGCCCGCGCGCGCTCGATGTCGAGGTCGACGAACCCGACGATCTCGACATCGGCCGTCTCGCGCAGGGCATCGAGCCAGCGGTGACTGATGCCGCCGCAGCCGACCTGGAGCACCCGGAGTCGTTGGTCCACGGCGTCATCCATCGTAGGCCCCAGGAGTGCCCTCCGGCCCCGGGACGAGGCGAGTCGACCAGGCACCGACCGCGGTGCCGGTCTAGCCTCGAGCCTGTCGAGACCGCCGCGTCCGGTACGCGCGCCTACCCACGAACGCGTCGAGCGGCATCAATCCGCGCCGCAGGACCGCGTGCCCCGGGTGCAGCCAGCCGTGCCAGGTCGGCGGGTCCGCCGCCTCGACCGGCGCCGGCCCGAGCTCGACGCTGGCTACGAGCAGGTCCTCCTGATCCCCGAGCGGCCCGAAGGCGCCGCCGCCCGGGGCGGCCACCTGGGTCAGCCCGCCCAGCGCGAAGCGTCCCGGAGCCATGAGCTTGCCCAAGAGGCCGTCCATCGGAGGCAATGGGCCGGCGGCATTGACGAGCACCGCCGGGACGCCGAGACGCTCGGCGTAGAGGCGGCAGAGGTCGCGCGCACGCCCGCCCGCGACCTCGAGATCGGCGTGACTCACGAGGCCGCCGGTGCCGACGGGCATCGGCCAGGCGTGCGGCATCAGGTGCAGCCGGACCCGCGCGGCGCGCACCCTCTCGAAGGTGTCGACGCGGTGGTTGTCGGCGCAGATGGCCACGCCGAAGCGTCCCCAACGCGTCTCGATGGCGACGGGCCCGTCGACCGGCAGGAAGCAGTAGGTCTCGGGGTAACGCTTGCGCACCACGCCCTTGAGCTCGCCCGCGTCGTCGGCGAGCAGGTAGGCGTTGACGATGTCGTCGCCCTCACGCAGCACCAGGCCGGCGCCCAGGTGCACGCGGTGGCGGGCGGCCAAGGCGCGCACGTGCTGGACCGACGGACCGTCCACAGGCTCGGCTAAGTCCCAGACCGCCGCGTTCGGCTCGTAGCCGCTGTGGGACAGCTCGGGGAGCACGACGACCTGCGCGCCGTTCTCGGCCGCGCGCGCCACCCCGCCCGCGATCGCGGCGCGTCGCTCCTCGGCCTGCCCCGGCCGGCTTCGCAGCTGCAGCGCCGCGATCGTGACCGACTCGCCCATGGTCGCCATCCCTTCGTGGGGCTCCAGCTCACCCGTGGCGGCGGCCACCTGCGCCGAGCCCCGCCGGCCGTGTCGCTGTCGATCGTACCGGCCGGGCCACCCGCTACGTAGGCTCAGCCAGCGGGCAGCCGCGCGATCAGGCCGTGGAGCGACCGCGCCAGCTGCACGAGCTGCAGGGCATCGACCAGCTCCACCGTGTCCGCCCGGGTGTGCACGACCGTCGCGACCAACTCCTCGGCGCGCTCCGAGGTGACCGCCAGCGCCGGCACCCCATGCATCACGAAGAGCATGTGATCGCCCTGGAACCAGCGCGGACCCGGCACCAGCGAGGGCTCGGCGGCGAGCGCGCTGGCGATCGCCTCCTCGAGCGGGGCGCCACACTCGTAGGTCGAGA
>SKMG01000025.1 GCA_007121175.1 Trueperaceae bacterium
GCCAGGCGTGGATGGTGAGCCGCTCACCGTCGCAGCGCGCGTCGAAGCGCGCGACGAAACGCTCGTTCCAGGCGACCGGTAGCACGTAGTAGCCCCAGCGCCGGGCCGTAGCGGGCTTGTAAACCTCCCAAGCGTACTCGAAGCCGTGCAGCAGACGCACGCCGGCGCGGTCCCAGAGCAGCGGGTCGAGCGGGGCGATGAAGCGCACGCCGGTGACCGGAGCCCGTTCCAAGGCCGCAAGCGCGCCTGGCGCCGCCCACCAGCGCGCGCCCGAGACCTCGACGGCAACGACGCGCCCAGTGGTCACCAGCGTCGCCGCGAGGCGCTCACGTTCGCCGCGCTCGAACGGCAAGAACCACACCGAGGCGTCGGCGCCGACGCGCACCAGCGCCGCAGCGGCGACCCTCCGCTCGATCAGGCGCTCGAGCGCCGCTCGCCGGGACAGCGGCGGACGCGCCAGCACCTCGACGGGCAGCACGCGTGCCGGGAGATCATAGGCATGGCGGCCGGCGACCCGGTGATGGGTGACGATGCGGCCGCTGTCCCAGAGTGCGCGCAGCAGGTGCCGCGCCGGCTTCGGACCGTACCAGCTACCGCGCAGCCCTGGATCGGAGCGCTGATCGCCGAGCTCGAGGCTCGTGGCCGGACCGATGTCGCGCAGCTGCTCGACGAGGGCCGCTGCGGCCGGACCGTCGGGGTCCACGCCCCGCTGGCGCCAGCGCTGCGCGAACCAGGAGAAGAACGGCGCTTGCGCCTGCCACTCGCGCACCAGCAGCAGGCAGGCCTGCTTGTCCCAGGTGTCGAAGAGCCGTCGCTGCCGGTAGGCGAGATCCTGCCAGGCGTCGACCCGGTAGCCGGGCACCCTCGCTTGCAGCACGAGATCGACGTTGCGGCCGAGCGGGGCCAGCGGGTCGTACTGCAGCGTCGTGAGGCGGTCGACGACGTCGCCGAGGGTGCCCGGGCGCAGGTGGTGCCGCCAGACCAGACGGCGCGCGTCGGCCGTCGACAGCCGCGCCTGCATTGCCCCCGAGCGGGCCGAGGTCGTGCTCACGGGTGGGGAGTTCCGGCGTCGAACCCGAGCCGCTCGTCCCAGCCGAGCGCGAGCCCGAGCGCCTGGAGGGCGCGGCCGACGCCGCCGCCGAGATCGTCGAGCGTGGCGCTCAGGACTGCGCGACTCGAGTCCCGGTCGAGCGCCCAGCCGAGGTCGCAGCAGCTGGTGCTGCGTGAGAACTCGGGGCCCGGGACGCGGTGGCTGCCGCTGCGGGCGCCGGTGACCCGCACGAACGGCTCGTCGGCGTAACACTCCCGGAAGGCCGCGGCTAGGTCGCGCTCGCTGCTGCCGTCGTGGACGGGCGCGTGGGCGACCACCAGTACGCCGCGCGCGCGCCCCACCGCGGTCGTCCTCAGAAGGATGCGGACATCGCCGGGCAGCGCCCGCTCGATCTCGGCGGCATGGAGACGATCGCTCTGCGCAAGCACGCACGAGGGGCCTCGGCGTTCGGGTCGTCGGCTGGTGGTGCGCTCGCCGGCGCCGGCGCTGCTGGCGCCGACCGAGACGACGCGCAGCCGTGGATGACCGAGCGCCAGGCGCAGGAACTCGCCGCCGGCCTCGCCGGAGCCGCCGAGGACGGTGACGGTCGACGCCGGCGCCGCGCCCACCATGCCGATCAGCGGCCGAGCAACACGACCGCTAGCGGCGGTTCGAGCGCGGTGTCGAGCTCGAGCAGCGCAGCGAGTTCGGCGTCGTAGAAGCCGGCCGCCAGGCAGCCGGTCAGGCCCAGCGCCGTTGCCGCAACCACTGCGGCCTGCGCCGCGGCACCGGCCTCGAGGGCCAGGAGGCGGTAGGCTCGCGCTCCGTGACCGGGTAGGAGCCGAGCCGGGACGCCGGTCAGGACCAGCGAGGCAGCGAACGCCTCGAGGTCGGGGCGGTCGAGCAGCGCGGTGGCGAGGTGGAAACGCCCGTCACCGGATCCGAGCTGCTCGAGCGTGTGCTCACGGGCATCGTAGTGGTAGCGGCCCGGGCTCAGCTCGCGCACGTCATGCACGAAGAGGTACGCCTCGAGGCCCGACGCCTCGCTCGGCACCAGGTGCGTACGCTGCCGCCTGTCGATCAGCCCGGCCGCCGCCCAGAGCACTCGCCCGAGCTCGTCCTGATCGAGCGAGCCGCCCTCGGCCGGTTCGCCGCGCGCCCCCGCCAGCGCCTCCCAGACGCTCTCACCGCGGATGCGGTCGAGCGCCGGCAGGCGCACCCGCTCGTGCGGATTGGCGTAGACCTTGAAGCGCGACGCCGCCACCGCCGTCGGCGGCGCGGCCCCGCCGCGGACCAGCATCGTGGCCGCATGCGCGGTGGCGGGGGTGGAGCGACGTGGAGCCATGCGAGGACTGCAGGATAGCACCAGGGCCGAGCCAGGCGCCGGTACACTGCCTCCGTGAGAGGCCGACTCCTAGGCTGGTTCGACCGCCACGCACGCGCCTTCCCGTGGCGCGGGCCGCGGCCGCGTCCCGCCTTCGGCGTGCTCGTCGCCGAGTCGCTGCTGCAGCAGACGCAGGCGGCGCGGGCGGCGCCAGCGTATGAACGCTTCGTTCGGCGCTTCCCGGACGCGCCCACCCTGGCCGCCGCGACGGCCGACGAGGTCCTCGCGTCGTGGCAGGGCCTCGGCTACTACCAACGCGCGCTGCGCCTGCGGCGAGCGGCGCTCATCGTGGTCGAGCGGCACGGTGGCGCCGTTCCGGACGACCTCGAGGCGCTGCGCGCGCTGCCGGGCGTAGGCCGCTACACAGCGCACGCGATCGCCGCGCAGGCCTTCGACCGACCGCTGATCGCCGTAGACGCCAACGTCCGCCGCCTCGGCGCCCGGCTGCTCGGCCTGCGCGAGCCCGGCGTCGGCGAACTCGAGGCCGGCCTGCGCGAGCTCCTCCTGACGCCCGGCGACGAGTTCGAGGAACGGCGTCCCGAAGTAGCTGAGGCGCTCATCGAGGTCGGCGCGTGCCTGTGCCGCCCGCGCCGGCCAAGTTGTCAGCAGTGCCCGCTGCGCACTGCCTGCCGTGCCGCCGAGCGCGGAGACCCGTCGGCGTTCCCGGCGCCCTGCAGCGCCCCGAGCCGGCGCCGCGAAGCTCTGCGACTGCTGGTGGCGCGCCGCGACGGTTGTGTCGCGCTCTGCCGGCGCCCCGAGCACGGTCGCTGGGCCGGGCTGTGGGGCTTCCCGACGCTCACCGGCGCCGGCGAGCGCCGTCGGGGACGACCGCTACCGGGCTTCGAGCACCTGCTCACCCATCGTGCCTTGCAGGTACGCCCCCGGCAGGTACGGCCCGAGCAGGCGCCGCAGGGCGCGGTGTGGCTGCCGCTCGCGGTCGTGGCCGCCGGCGGCCA
>SKMG01000135.1 GCA_007121175.1 Trueperaceae bacterium
CCGTCCCACCGGAGACCGACGTCGGTACCCGGATCGTCGCGACCCACATCAGATGACCCGCTCATTGCCGCCGTCGATCGGCACTTGCCCGGCCGTCGTGCACTCGAACAGCGGCCCGCACATGGCCACCGCCAGCTCCGCTACGTGGCGGCTGGTGACCTCCACGCGCAGCAAGTTCTTGCGGCGGTAGGCTTCGACCGTCATGCCGTAGTGCTTCGCGCGGCTCTCCAGCAGCTCCTCGGTCCACAACGCCGTGTCGAACACGGCGTCGGGGTGGACGCTGTTGAGGCGGATGCCGTCTTTGGCCCACTCGAGCGCCGTGACCCGCACCAGCTGGTTGAGAGCCGCCTTCGAGGCCGAGTACGCTGCGGCTCCGGGACCGGGCGCAGGCACGTTCTTCGAGCCGATGACCGCCACCCGACCGCGCTTGGGCGAGAGCGAGAGTAGCGGGTGGGCGTGCCGCAGGAGCACGAGGTTGGCGTCGAGGTTGACACCGAGCACCCGCCGCCAGGTGGCGGACTCGAGCTCGACCACGGGCTTGGCCGGCGGGAAGATGCCGGCATTCAGCACCAGCATGTCTAGGCCGCCGAAGACCCTGACGCACTGCTCGAAGGCGGCCTCGACCTGCGCTTCGTCGGTGACGTCGCAGATCAGGCCGAGGTAGCCGGGCGGCTCGGAGGTCGTCTCGATCGCCGGGTCGACGTCGAGGCCGACGACCGCCGCACCCCGCCTCAGGAACGAGTCGACGCACGCCTTGCCGATGCCGGAGGCTGCACCAGTGACCAGCGCAACCTCGCCACTGAACTCCGGCTGGCCCCCCGGGCGCTGCAGCTTCGCCTGCTCGAGGTACCAGTACTCGACGTCGAAGACGTCGCTCGCCGGCAGCGCCTGATAGCCGCCCAAGGCGGTCGCGCGCAGGATCACCTCGATCGTGTGCCGGTAGAGATCGCCGGTGATGCCGACGTCGATCGGGTCCGAACCGATCGCCAGCACGCCGAGCTCGGGGTCGAGCACCACCCGCGGGGCCGGATCGACCGGCGGGGGCGCGTCCGCGGCCAAGCGCGGCGACAACTCCCCCACGTAGTCCTGGTACGCCTGGGCGTAGGCAGATACGTCGCGGCCGACGAGCGGCACCCGCTTCGTCCGGATCACGTGGTCGGGCGTCGCCGGGCCCTGCTGCGAGATGCGCCCCACGTCGTCACGGCGCACGAACGCCAGCGACAGGGGGTCCTGGTGCGCTCGCATCAGCATCGGCCGTCCCGCGGCCCGGGCGACCTCCGCGCGCAGCTGCGCCAGCTCCACGCGCTGCGTGGTCGGCGGCGGCGGCGCGTCGGACAGTGCGAGGCGCCAGGCGCTGCGCTCTTGCAGGTACGCTTCGGCCCGGCTCACGAGCTCGATGGTGCGCTCGTACGACTCGCGGGCGCTCTCGCCGAAGGTGATCACGCCGTGGCTGAGCAGCACGACGCCGAGGTGTTCGCGGGCGATCTCGTGGAGGTGCTCTTGCACGAAGCGCTTCGCCAGCCGGAAGCCGGGCATCACGTACGGCACCACCACCACCTCGTCGCCGTAGAGGTCGCGCACGCGCGCCCCGCCGCCGGGGCTGTTGCTGATGGTGATGAGGGCGTCGGCGTGGGTGTGGTCGACGAAGGCGACTGGGAGTGCCGCGTGCAGGATCGCCTCGACCGACGGTAGCGGCGCAGACGGGTCGGTGAGCGCCTTGCGGAGCTCCCGCGCCATGTCGGTATCCGAGAGTGCGTCGAGCTCGGCGAGGCGCAGCACTGCCTCGAGCCGCACCGGCGCGAAGTCGGAGGCGCGGATCGCTCTCAGATCGACCCCGCTGCCTTTGAGGTAGAGCACCTGCTGCTCGTCGCCGAAGATGTCCGCTTCGCGCAACTTCACCGAGGTGTTGCCGCCGCCGTGGAGCACCAGCGCCGGCTCGCGCCCGAGCAGCCGCGAGCTGTACACCCGCTGCCCGAGCGGGCCCTCGAAGCCTTCGGCCTCGCGCTCATCCCAGAGGCTCTTCACGAGGTCCCTGCCGTCCGTGCGCCGGCGAGCGTAGCGCGCGCGTCACTCACCGAGGACCACCTTCCGCAAGTTGCGCTCGAAGGGCGGTTTCACGACGCCCTTCTCGGTCACGATGGCGCTCACGAGCCGCGCCGGGGTGACGTCGAAGGCCGGGTTGTACACCTCGACGCCCGCGGGCGCAGTCTGCCGCTCGCCGAGGCGGCGCAGCTCGTCGGGGTCGCGCAGTTCGATCTCGATGGCATCGCCGTCGGGCGTGGCGAAGTCGATGGTGGAGCTCGGGGCTGCTACGTAGAACGGGATGCCGTGCTCGTGCGCCAGGATCGCCACGCCGTAGGTGCCGATCTTGTTGGCGACGTCGCCGTTGGCCGCCACCCGGTCGGTGCCGACGATGACCGCCTGGACGCGCCCCTGGCGCATCACGCTGGCGGCCATGCCGTCGGCGATGAGCGTCACCGGCAGCCCGGCCTGCCCGAGCTCCCAGGTGGTGATGCGGGCGCCCTGCAGCAGCGGGCGGGTCTCGTCGGAGAAGACGTGGATCTGTCGTCCCCCCTCGGCCGCCAAGTAGATCGGCGCCAGCGCGGTGCCGATGCCCATGGTCGCGAGGCTGCCGGCGTTGCAGTGCGTCAGCACGCTCTCCACCCCGCCCAGGAGCGTGAGCGCGTGCTGGCCGATGGCGCGGCACATCGCCTCGTCCTCTCGCTTGATGGCGTGCGCCTCCTCGAGCAGCCGGGCCTTCAGCGTCGGCACGTCGCTCGCGCGCTCGCGCTCGGCGACCGCCACGAGCCGGTCGAGCGCCCAGAAGAGATTGACTGCTGTCGGCCGCGAAGAGGCCAGATAGTCGCGCACCTCCTGCAGCTTGGCCATGAACGCCTCGGTCCCGGCATCGTCCGGGACCTCGTTGACGCCGAGGTACAGGCCGTAGGCGGCGGCCCCGCCGATGGCCGGCGCGCCGCGCACCCGCAGCATGCGAATCGCCTCGAAGACGTCGGCGACATCATCGAGGTGCAAGAAGCGCTTCTCGCCGGGCAACAGCGTCTGGTCGAGCAACACCAGCTTGCCCCCCTCGAAACGGACGGCCTCGACGCGCTCAACCATCGTGCACCTCCAGCGCCTCCCGGGCGATCGCCACGACGTCGTCGAACGCCTCGATGCGGCTGTGCTCGCGCACGAGCCGGCGGCCGATCCGGATGGCGATCCGCTCGGCCCTCGCCCGCTCGTCGAGATCCTCGATCGAGTCGAGGTCGGCGACGTGGGCGAAGCCGACGATGCGCCTGAGCATCTTGGCGCCGGCAAAGCCGGCGGTGTCGCGAAGCACCGAGGCGATGAAGTCGTCCTGGAACGCC
>SKMG01000147.1 GCA_007121175.1 Trueperaceae bacterium
AGCAGCCCGGCGAGCGTCACGGCGGCGGCCCCCAGCACCAGATCGCGCGGCCGCACGCGCGCCGCGAGCGGCATGACCAGGAAGCGCCCGAGCGTCAGCGCCGCCCAGTAACCCGAGACCACCAGCGCCGCGTTGGCGGTGCCGAGCCGCGGGCCCAGATGCGTCGGGATCCAGGCGGGGGTCGAGGCCTCGGTCGCGACGTACAGGAAGAACATCGCCATGAACGAGACCACCGCCAAGGGCGGCCGACCGCCGCGACCGCGCGGCGGGCGCCGCGGCACCGGCAGCCAGCGGAGCAGCAGCGCGCCCGCGAGGAACGCAAGCGCGCCGACGCTCACCGCGCCGAACACCAGCGCGCTGACCTGCGTCGCGGCACCTAGGCGGGTAGTGGCGAAGGCCACCAGCGCCGGGCCGAGCACCGCTCCCACGGCGTAGGTGCCATTGAGCGCGTTGAGCGCCCCGGCCGCGCCGCGGCCGTAGGCGCGCGCCACCATCAGGTTCACCGCCACGGTCGCCTGCCCGAAGCCGAGCCCGGCGACGAAGGCGGCCGCCAGCGCCAGCAGCCAGGTAGCCGCCACACCGATCACGAGCGCGCCCGAGGCGACGAGCAGCGCGGCGCTGACGAGGCTGCGGCGATAGCCGAGTGTGATGAGCAGCGCCCCCGAACCGAGCACGCCGACGAACGCGCCGGCGAAGTACGACGACACCACTGTGCCGACCTGTGCGACCGACACGCCGTAGCGCTCCTGGAGCGCGGCGAACGAGGGGCCGAAGCTCGCTTGCAGGGCGCCGACGCTGACGAAGGCCGCCACCCCCACCAGCAGCAGCGCGAGGCGCTGGCGGCCGCTCGGCCCGTCGCCAGCGTCGGGTCGCGCACCGTTCACGCAGGCATCGTAACTCCCGACCCCGCGCCGTCCGTGACGCGGCGGGCCACGGCGCGAGCGGCCGGTATGATGGCGTCTGCTCGCGGCGGCGCCCGCCAAGGCGCCGTCCCGGAGGCCGACGATGGCGACCATTGGAGAGCTCGACGAGCTCCGCAACACCTTCTTGCGCTTCTTCGAGTCGAAGGGGCACCTGGTGCATCCCTCGGCGTCGCTGAAGAGCGACGACCCCACGCTGATGTTCAACGTGGCCGGCATGCAGCAGTTCAAGCCCTATTTCCAGGGCGCCACGCCGCGCTTCGCGGGCATCGACGGCGTCTGGCCGCGCGTCGCGACCGCCCAGAAGTGCATGCGCGCGGGCGGCAAGGACTCGGACATCGAGAACGTCGGTCGCACCCGTAGGCATCACACCTTCTTCGAGATGCTCGGCAACTTCTCGTTCGGCGACTATTTCAAGGCCGAAGCGATCGCCTGGGCCTGGGAGTTCCTCACCGAGCGCGAATGGCTCGGGCTCGACCCGGAGCGTCTATGGGTGACGGTCTTCACCGACGACGACGAAGCGCACCGCATCTGGGTCGAGGATGTCGGCGTGCGGCCCGAGCGCGTCTCGCGCTTCGGCGAAGCCGAGAACTTCTGGCCCGCCAACGCCGTCAAGGACGGACGCAGCGGCCCCTGCGGCCCGTGCTCGGAGATCTTCTTCGACCGCGGCCCCGAGTACGGCAGCCCCGACGAGACTGGCCCCAACACCGGCTCCGGCGACCGCTTCATGGAGGTCTGGAACCTGGTGTTCACCCAGTTCGACTTGACCGACGGAGAGCTGCGACCGCTGCCGATGCAGAACATCGACACCGGCATGGGCTTCGAGCGCCTCGCCGCGGTGGTCACCGGGGCGCCTGACGCCTACGGGACCGAGCTGTTCGGCCCCAGCATCCGCGCCATCGAGGCCGCCTCCGGCCAGCCCTACCGCGACCTCGAGAGCGTGCCGCACCGCATCATCGCCGATCACGCCCGGGCCGTCGCGATGTGCATCGCAGACGGCATCCTGCCAGCGAACGACGGCGCCGGCTACGTCATCAAGATGCTGCTCCGGAGGGCAGCGCGGCAGGCCTGGACGCTCGGCGTACGCGAGCCGCTGCTCCACCGCCTGGTCGCGACCGTAGCGGAGTCGATGGGCGGCGCCTACCGCGAGGTGGGCGATCAGCGCTCGCGCATCGAAGCGATCGTCAAGGCCGAGGAGGAGCAGTTCCTCTCCACCCTCGAGGCCGGCATCGCGCGCGTCGCGCAGGTGCTCGACGGCCTCAGCGGCGCCACCGTGCCCGGCGCGGTGGCCTTCGACCTGTGGCAGACGTACGGCTTCCCGCTCGACCTGACCGTCGAGCTGGCCGCCGAGCGAGGCGTGCGCGTCGACCGCGAGGGCTACGCCGAAGCGCGCGAGGCAGCGCGTGCCGCCTCGCGGGCCGTTGCGGCCAAGGGCGCGCTGTTCGGCGGCGGCGGCGACGTGCTCGGCGAGCTCGCGGCCGACCTGCCCGCCACGGTCTCGCTGGCGTACGACGCGCTCGAGGCCGAGGCGCAAGTGCTGGCCCTGCTCGTGGGCGGCGAGCGCGCCGACGCCGTCACCGAGGGCACGCAGGTCCAGGCGGTGCTCGACCGGACCCCGTGCTACCCGGAGGGCGGCGGCCAGATCGGCGACGCAGGAAAGCTCACCTGGCCCGGCGGGGCGCTGGTGGTCGGGTCGACCAGCCGCACGCCGCACGGCCACGTGCTGCACCACGGACTCTTGGTCAGGGGGCGCCTCGCGGTCGGCGACGCGGTCACCGTCACGGTGGACCCCGCGCGGCGCGAAGTCGAGAAGCACCACACCGCCACGCACCTGCTGCATGCCGCCTTGCGCCGCGTGCTCGGCGAGCACGTGGCTCAGGCGGGGTCGCTGGTGGCGCCCGACCGGCTGCGCTTCGACGTCAGTCACGGCGCGGCGGTGACGCCCGAGCAGCTCGGCGAGGTCGAGCGGCTGGCCAACGCGTGGATCCAGGCCGACCTGCCGGTCAGCGCCCAGGTGGTGCCGATCGAGGTGGCCCGCGCTGCCGGGGCGATGATGCTCTTCGGCGAGAAGTACGGCGAGCGCGTCCGGATGGTGCGCGTCGGCGACGCGCGCGCGCCCTCGATCGAGCTCTGCGGCGGCACCCACGTGCGGCGCACCGGCGAGATCGGTGCGCTGGTCGTGACCGTGGAGGAGGCGGCCGCCGCCGGCGTGCGGCGGCTCGAGGCGGTGGCCGGCGCGGCCGCCGTGCAGCACCTGCAGACGCTCAAGGCAACGGTGCAAGCCGGCGCTCGCGCGCTCGGCGCCACGCCCGATACCTTCGAACCGCGCATCGCGAAGCTGCAGGCCGACCTGCGCGCCGCGCAGCGCGAGGCCGCGAAGCTGCGCGACCGTCTGGCTGCCGCCCAGACCGGCGCGGCCGCGGGCGGGGAGGTGCTCGAGGCCGGAG
>SKMG01000016.1 GCA_007121175.1 Trueperaceae bacterium
AACGTCGGCCTCGCCGTCGCGCAGCTGCGCTGGGAGGTCGTGGAGGTGGGCTGGTACGCGCAGTATTTCCAGTACCCCGCGTCGGAGGCACCACCGAGCTTCCCGTCCGAGACTGTGATGCCCGATCTGGTGCGCATCGACCCGTCGATCGGCTTCAGCTGGGGTGGCGCCGCGATCACCGGCGGCGCCGCGGTCACCGGCGGCGCTCCGGTCAACGGCGAGTACTTCCTGGCGCGCTGGCTGCGCGACGTCGAGGTCTGCAACCCGGGTGAGTACGAATTCGTCTGCCGCACCGATGACGGCATGCGGCTGAGCGTCGACGGCGAAAGCGTGCTCGACGCCTGGCGGCCCCAGCCGCCGACCGTCTATCGCCCGCGCGTGATGCTCGCGCCCGGCCGGCACCGAGTGCTGGTCGAGTACTTCCAGCGCCGCGGCGACGCCACCGCTCAGGTCGACTGGCAGCCAGTGGGACCGTACAACCCGCGATGCCCGCCCGCGCTCGAGGACGGCTGCGTGATCCTCGCGGCGTTGCGGGTCACGAGCGGCCAGATCACGGCCGTGGACAACCACTGGTTCGACACCGCGGCGGGCTACCGGCGCAAGCTGCTGGCCAGCACCGACCTGCTCGAGGAGCGGCTGGAGTGCCTACACGAGCCGCCGCTCGGCCCGGCGCTCAGCCAGCTCGTGCCCGCGCGCGGCGAGCGCAACACCAGCGTTGCAGCCGTGCTCTTCGGCAGCCGGCTGGCGGGCGCGACCGGGGTCGCCTTCGCGGGCACCGGCGTGAGCGCCGCGGTGCTGCCGGGCGGCACCGACAGCTGGTTGCCGCTGCGCATCGCCGTCGCCAACGACGCCGCGCTCGGTGAGCGCTCGTTCGTGGTGATGACCGCCCGAGGACCGCTCGACGGCGCGCACTTCGGTCTCTCCTTCGAGGTCGTCGGCGCCTCGACGCTGCCGACCGCGTCGCCGCCCGTTACGGTAGGCCCCGGTGTCACGCTGCCGCCGTTCACGCTGGGTCCTGTCGTGACGCTGCCGCCGTTCACGCTGGGTCCTGTCGTGACGCTGCCGCCGTTCACGCTGGGCCCAGGTCTGACCGTCGGTCCGGGCGTCACCGTCGATCCTGGCCTCACCATGGGTCCGGGCCTCACCGTCGGTCCCGGCCTGACCGTCGGTCCGGGCGTCACCGTCGATCCTGGCCTGACCCTGGGTCCGGGCTTCGGTCCCGGCGGCGTCTCCGGTCCCGGTGCGGTGGTGATCGATCCGCGCGGCGGCCTCCTCAACCCCGGCGGGGTCAGCGACCCAGGTGGCGGGCTGAGCGAGCCGGTGCGATTGCGGATCCGGCCCGGCGGTGAGCTCGACCGCTCCGAAGGGCCCGGCGGGCCCCGCGACATCACCACGCTCACGCTAGGCGGGCTCAACCCCGGCGGCGGCATCTTCAGTCCCCCGACCACCGGCGTGGTGGTGGCGCCCAGCATCGGGCTGAGCCCCCGCGTGTTCAGACCGGCCACCGCGGACCCGACGGAGGACCGACCGCAGCGTGACGACGCCGCTGGCGAGGATGGCCGCCCGCTCACGGAGGTACGCGGCATCGGCGAGGTCCTGGCCGAGCGGCTCGCCCGGTCGGGCATCGCCAGCGTCGGGCAGCTCGCGACCACCACGCCGGTGCTGGTGGCGCGGGCTCTCAGGATCAGCGAGGTGCGCGCCATGGCCTTGATCGAGGAGGCGCGTTCGTTGCTCGAGGACCAGGAGTGACCGCCGCGGTACGCCGGGCGCTGGCCGCGCAGCGCGGCCGGGAGGGGGCACTGCCCGACCGATGATGAGCGTGAGCGTCGTGATCCCGGCCTTCAATGAGGGCGCGTACCTGGTCGACACCGTCGAGCGCATCCTCGACGTCACCGACCACGACGCCTTCGACGTCGTCGTGGCCGACGACGGCTCGACCGACGGCAGCGGCGAGCGGGTGGAGCGACGCTTCGGCCCTCACGTTCGGGTGGTTCGTGGAGGCGAGCTCGGCGTGTCGGGCGCGCGCAACCTCGGTGCGCAGCAGGCCGAAGGCGAGGTGCTCGTGTTCCTCGACGGGCACAGCTACGTGCAGCCCGACTGGCTGACGCTGCTGTGCGCGCCGCTGGAGCGGCCCGAGGTCGGCATGGTCGGTCCCGGCCTCGCCGACCTGCGGCGCGGCGACCGCAACGCCGGCTACGGTGCCGCCTGGAGCGGCGCGGCGCTCGGCATGGTCTGGCTGCCGCGGCACTGCGACGACCCCTATCCCGTGCCGCTGCTACCGGGCGCCTGCCAGGCGCTGCGCCGCGCCGACTTCGAGCGCGTCGGCGGCTACGACGACGGCATGCGGCGCTGGGGCAGCGAGGATCTCGAGCTCAGCCTGCGCCTGTGGCTGCTCGGCTTGGAGCTGCTGGTGCAACCGAAGACGCTCGTCCACCACTTGTTCCGCGACCGTCAGACGTACCGCGTCGACCCAGCGCAGGTCGGCTACAACCGCTTGCGGCTGGCGCTGCTCCACTTCGGCGCGGAGCGCAGCGCGCGCGTCATCGACGCGCACAAGCCCGTGGCCGAGTTCGCTCAGATGATGCTCTGGCTGCTCTATAGCGACACTCTCCGGCGGCGGGAGCGGTTCTTGGAGGTGCGCCACCACGATGACGACTGGTACTTCGCCCGCTTCGGCGACCACGTCTAGCGTCACGATCGACCGGCTGGAGTGCGCCATCAGCCTGCCGCCCGGGCTCGAGCACCCGGGGGCTGCGGCCGAGCAGCTGCGCCGTGTCGCGGAGCGCTCGCTGGCGGGCGCCAGCGCCGCGGCCCTGGCGCACCTGCCGCGCGGCGACGACGCGGTCTACCGCATTCGGCGGCTCGATATCGAGTTGTGGGTCGACCCGCAGGCGATGAGCGAATCCGAGATCGCCGCGCGCTGGGGCGCCCAGCTCGCCCGAGCGATCACGGCTGCCGTCGCAGGCGGCGGATCACGACAGGTGGTGCGCTTCGCCTCGGCGCTCGACTACGTCCGCGCGTTTCTCGTCGACCTGCTGGCCGGTCGCGCCTGGTCGAAGTGGTACTACCAGGAGTTCCGCCCGCTACGGAGCCTACCGGCCGAAGCCGTGGCCTTGCAGCTCTGCCTGGCGCGGCCGGAGTGGATCGCGCCGCTGCTCACGGAGCTCGGCGACGAGCTCATCGAGCGCTGGACGCGCGCCGAGATCGAGCGGCTGTGGCGGGTCCTGGGGCTGCCGACGCGAGCCGATGGCGGCGGCGCCAGCGCCGAGTCCGTGCGCGCGCTGCTGGCCCTACGGCCGCGCAGCAGCGGCGCGTCGGCCGACGCCCGCGCACGCGACGCGTTGCGGCTGTGGCTGGCGTTCGC
>SKMG01000408.1 GCA_007121175.1 Trueperaceae bacterium
GCGGCCCACGGTCTCGACCGGGCCTGGTACCAGCGGCTGCCGGGGATGGTGGTGCGGGTGCTGACGCTCGATCTCGGCGAGGCGCGGACCATGCGCGCCGCCGACGGCAGCAACCGCATCGCCGACATCCTGCTCGAGCGCCTGCCGAACACCGTGCTGCTGCTCACCACGGCGATGCTCATCACCGCGGTGATCGGCTTGGCTCTGGGCACCTACCTCGCGACGCGCGTCGGCAGCACCATCGATCGCGTCCTGTCGTACGTCGCAGCCGTCTCCTACGCGCTGCCCGCCTGGTGGACGGGCATCATGCTGATCTTGCTGCTGTCGTTCCAGTGGCAGCTGCTGCCGTCGGGCGGCATGTACAGCACGCCGCCGCCGCCGGACGGGCTGCCGCGCTTCCTGGACCTCGCCCGCCACGCGCTGCTGCCGGTGCTGACGCTGGTGCTGGTCGGCGTCGGGCCCTACGTCTACGTGGTGCGCACCATCACGCTCGGCGTCGCGCAGGACGATCACGTGACGCTGGCGCGCGCCAAGGGCATGCCCGAGCGCATCGTCGCCCGCCGCCACGTGCTGCGGGTGGCGGCGCCGCCGATCGTCACGGGCCTGATCCTGGGCCTGGCGGGGTCGCTGGGCGGCTCGATCCTGGTCGAGACGGTGTTCGACTGGCGCGGCATGGGCCGGCTCTACTACGAGGCGATCGTCGGCACCCCCGACGAGGGCCTGATCATCGGCCTGACCTTCATGTTCACGCTGCTGTACGTCGCTGCACGCATGCTCCTCGAGGTGCTCTACCTGGTGCTCGACCCGCGCGTGAGGTACGGGGATGCGGCGTCGTTCCGTCCTTAGGCAGCTGCTCGACTCGGGCCCCGGCCGGCTCGGGATCGCCGCGTTCTTCGTGCTGGCGCTGCTGTCGCTCTACGTCGTGGCGACCTACCCGGCGGACTTCGGGCCCGCGCGCTGGAGCAATCCCGCGGTCTGGTCCGACAACCCGCGCGCCGCCCCCCCGGCCTGGACCAACCGCTTCGGCGCCGTGCGGCGCCCCGTGCACCAGGTCATCGGCGCCGACGAACCGACGGCCACCCAAGCGGCGGGTCCCGCCCAGGTGCAGCGCTTCGAGCTGCCGTTCGAGCACCACGCCGACGCGCCGCCGACGTTCCTCTCGTTCACGCTCAGCAACGTCGCCTACCACACGCGGCCGCCGCAGTACCTGCTGGTCCTCCACCGCCCGGACGGCACCAGCGTCCAGCTCGCGCGCGAGGTGGTCGCCGGCCCGCGCCCGGGCGAGAGCGCGCCCTATCGGCGCCACTTCGAGACGCCGCAGCGGCTGCTGCTCAGCGGCGCCTCGGCGCTGCCGGAGGCCGTCGCGCAGCTCTTCGCCGCCTCGTACCCCGAAGCCGCCGACGCGGCGGCGCTGCGCGCGCGCCCGCTGGCTGCGCTGTTCGGCGTGCCGACGGCGGACGGCGGCCTCGCGCCGCTCCACGGCGCGTACCTGCTGGAGGTGCGCTTCACGGTAGCCGACGCAGAGGACCGGGTCGCATCGGTCCAGGCCGTGGTCGGCGGCGCGGTGTACGGCTGGTTCGGCACCGACGCGCTGGGCCGCGACCTGGCCGAGGGACTGCTGTTCGGCCTGCCGATCGCGCTGCTCATCGGGCTGCTGGCATCCACCCTCTCCACGGTGATCGGCACCGCCTTCGGACTCCTGGGCGGCTTCGTCGGCGGCCGCACCGACCTGGTGATCCAGCGCGTGGCCGACGTCATCGCAAACGTGCCGGTGCTGCCGCTGCTCATCTTCCTGGTGTTCATCTTGGGATCGCGCCTGTGGCTGATCCTGGCGATCCTGGTCGCGTTCAGCTGGCCCGGCCTCACGATCGTGGTGCGCTCGATGGTGCTGCCGCTGCGCTCGAGCCCGGAGGTCGACGCCGCGCGCACGCTCGGCGCCTCCACCGGCCACATCATCTGGCGGCACGTCTTCCCGCACACCGCGCCGTTCGTCTTCGCCCAGCTGATCTTCTTCGCGCCCGGGGCGATCCTGGCGGAGGCCGGCCTCTCCTTCCTCGGGCTCGGCGACCCGAGCCTCCCCACCTGGGGCCAGATCCTCGAGCACGGCTTCCGCACGGGTGCGGTCTTCCTCGGCTACTGGTGGTGGGTGGTGCCGCCCGGCCTGCTGATCGTCCTCACCGCCCTCACCTTCATGCTGCTCGCGCTCGGCATGGAGACCGTGGTGAATCCGCGGCTGCGGCGCGTCTGATGGCGCACCTGCGGGTGCTCGACCTGCGCGTGCGCTACCGCTCCGCCAGGGGCCCCGCGCTCGCCGTCGACGGTGCCTCGTTCGAGCTCGCGTCCGGCGGGCAGGCGCTGGGGGTGATCGGCGAGTCCGGCAGCGGCAAGAGCACGCTGGCGCTGACGCTGATGCGGCTGCTGCCCCCCGGTGCCGAGGTCAGCGGCAGCATCCACCTGGGCGACGTAGACCTGCGCGGGCTCGGCGACGAGCGCTACCGCACCCAGGTGCGTTGGCGGCGGATCGCGATGGTGATGCAAGGCGCGATAAACGCGCTCAACCCGGTCCTGCGGGTGGGCCAGCAGGTGGCCGAGCGGCTGCTGCTCGAGGGCGTCGGACGGCGCGAGGGAGCGCGGCGCGCGGCCGCACTGCTCGAGCGCGTCGGGCTCGGCGACGGCGCAGCGGCACGCTATCCGCACGAGCTCTCGGGCGGCATGCGACAGCGGGTCGCGATCGCCATGGCGCTAGCGCTGGAGCCGGAGCTGCTGATTCTGGACGAGCCGACCTCCGCGCTCGACGTCTCCGTGCAGGCGCAGATCATGAACCTGCTGAAGGAGCTGAAAAAGGGGCGCGGCATCTCGATGCTCTTCATCACCCACGATCTGGCGCTGGCGAGCGACCTGTGTGACACGGTCGCCGTGCTCTACGCCGGGGAAGTGCGCGAGCTGGGCGCGGCCGACGACGTGCTCACCACACCGCGCGATCCCTACACGCAGGCGCTGCTCTCGAGCATCCCGCGACTCTACGGCGACGCGCGGCCTACGTTCCTGAGCGGCTCCCCGCCGGACGCCAGCGCTCCGCCGCCCGGGTGTCGGTTCGAGCCGCGCTGCCCCGCCGCGTTCGCGCCGTGCCGCGACCACGCTCCCGCGCTGGTCGCGGTCGACAGCGGCAGCAGCGCGCGTTGCTGGCAGTATCAGGCGCCGCCCGAGCGCGCCTCGTGAGCGCGCCGACCGGTGCGGTGCCCGCCGCAGACTCGAGGACGTCCCGCGCGCGCAGGATCAGGTCGCGCTCGGTGTCTGCATCCAGCAGCGAGTTGTTCTCGTGAATCCAGCCATGCAGACCGATTTCGTGACCGGCGTCCA
>SKMG01000240.1 GCA_007121175.1 Trueperaceae bacterium
GGTAGCGGCAGTCGTCTGGGACGCGGCCCCAAGGCCTTCGTCACGCTCGACGGCCGGGCGCTCCTGTCGTGGGCGGTCGACGCGCTGCGCCCCTTCGTCGGTGAGGTGGTGGTGGCCGTGCCGGAGGCCGAGGTCGAGACGGCCCAGCGCATGACGCCGGACGCTCGCGTGATCGCCGGCGCCGATGCGCGCCAGCGGACCGTGGCGCTGCTGGCGGAGGCCACCTCCCTGCCTTGGGTCGTGATCCACGACGCCGCCCGCCCATTCCTCGACGCAGATACCGTGCGCTCCGTGCTGGAGGCGCTGCCGCGTGCGCGGGCCCTGACGGTGGCCACGCCGGTGGCCGACAGCCTGGTCGACGGCCGTGACGGCACCACCGTGGACCGTTCGCGGCTGTGGGCGGTGCAGACGCCCCAGGCGTTCGAGCGCCGTCTGCTGCTCGAAGCGCACGCCGCTGCGCGCGCCGCCGGTGTCGACGCGACCGACGACGCCGCGCTGGTGCGGCGGCTGGGCGTGCCGGTCGAACTGGTGCCTGGCGGGGCGCACCTGATGAAGATCACCACGGCCGCAGACCTGCGACTGGCCGAGGCCTACGCTCGCGGCTTACGGCAGCTGACCGGAGTGGGTGCCTAGGTGAGCGGAGCCGAAGGCTGGCGGAAGGCGCCGGCGAAGGTGAACCTGCGCCTCTCAGTCCTCGGTCGGCGGGATGACGGCTTCCACGAGCTCGATGGCGTGATGGCGCTGGTCGAGCTCGCCGACTCGTTGGCGTGCGAAGAGCTCGACGCCTCGGCCGGCGGCGACCGGCTCGAGCGCGTCCGGGCCGGCGGCGACCGGCTCGAGCGCACCTCGACCGTCGTTCGCGGGGCGGGCGCCGGTGACGGCTCCTCGAGCCCGGAGGCGTGGCTCGACCGCTTCGAGGTGCCACTCGGCGCTGACAATCTGGTGCTGCGCGCCGCGGACGCCTATCGGCAGGCCGCACAGCAGCGCGACGTGCTCGTCCCGCCGCTCCGCTGGCGGCTGGTGAAGCGGATCCCGATCGCAGCGGGCCTCGGCGGAGGCTCGAGTGACGCCGCGGCGGCATTGGGGCACCTCGAGTCCAGCTACCCGGCGGGCATCGATCTGCTCGCGCTGGCCGAGCGGCTCGGCAGTGACGTCCCCTTCTTCGTGCTCGGGGCTGCCGCCGCCCGTGCGCGAGGCCGCGGCGAGCGGCTCGAGCCCGTCGGCGTGCCGGCCCAGCCACTGGTGCTGGTGAACCCAGGTGTGGGAGTCAGCGCCGCCGATGCCTTCCGCTGGTGGGATCCGGGTCGGCCCGCGAAAGTGCCCTTCGATGTCCCGAGTTGGTGGGCGGGGCCGCCGGTGGCGAACGATCTCGAGGCGGGCGTGGCCGAGCGCGTCGGCGAGGTGCGGAGGCTGCTCGACGTGCTGCGCGCGAACCACGACGGGCCCGTGGCCATGTCCGGCTCCGGCGCCACTTGCTTCGCCCTGGCGCCAGACCCGGGCTCTGCCGTCGAGTTGGCGCACGTCCTGCGCCGTCAGCTCGGCCCGGACACTTGGATCGAAGTCAGCGCGCTCGCGGCTCGAGCCGAGCCTCGCGGGCCGCTGGCGCCTCGCTGACCGGCAACCTGCAACCCAGCCTCGAGCACCGCTGGCGCCTCGCTGACCGGCACTCTGCAGCTGAGCCTAGAGCGCTCGCGGCGCCTCGCTGACCAGCACCGGCACGTTGCGCTCGGCGCTCTCGTAGGCCGCCAGGATCAGCCGCATGGCCTCGAGCCCGTCCTCGCCGCTGCACAGGACCGGCTGCTCGCCGCGGACGGCGGCCAAGAAGGCCCGCACATGACGCGAATGGGACGGGTCGCCGGCGATGCGGTGCTCGCTGACGTCGGTCTCGCCCCAGGTGGTGCCTGGCGAGGACCGATGGACGTGGCGCATGATCGGCGTGCCCGAGCGGTTGGTGTACTCCAAGGCGCCCCCGGTGCCGTAGATCGAGAAGGCCTCCTCCCAGCCGGTCGCGGTCCAGGCCACTTCCACGGTGCCGATCGCGCCGGTGACGAATCTCAGCGACACGTGCGCCGTGTCCTCGAGCTCGACGGCGTACTTGCGGGTCGCGGCGCGGGCGTAGACCTCCTCCACGTCGCTGCCGAAGTAGCGCGCGAGATCCATGAGGTGGCAGCCGTTGTCCAGGAGCGTCCCGCCGCCGGAGCTCGCGCGGGTGGAGAACGAGGCGCGCACCTGTGGAGCGCCCGCCCAGTCGTGCGCCTGCCGCAGGCGCACGTGGGTGATGTCGCCCAGGTCGCCACGCTCAAGCATCTGCTTGGCGAGCGCCGCCGCGCCGTGCGAGCGAAGCTGGTGGTTGACCATCAGCACCACGCCCGCTTCACTGCAGGCGTCGATCATGCGCCGCGCCTGATCGAGGTCCAGCGCGATCGGCTTCTCGCACAGCACGTGAATGCCCGCGGCGGCTGCGGCGAGCGTCGGGGCGGCGTGCACCGAGGTCGGCGTGCAGATCGACACCGCGTCGAGGCCGCCGTCTTCGAACATCTCGAGGTAGCTCTCGAAGGAGCGCTCCACGTCCCACGCCAACGCGCGCGACCGCAGCGCAGCCGCGTCCGGGTCGGCGAGCGCTACCAGCTCGGCGCCGGCGGCGAGGTAGCCGCGGCGGTGCAGCTGAGCGACGCCGCCCACCCCGACGATGCCGATCTTCAAGGGGGGGCCGGCATCCGGATGCACACCACCGTACGGAAGGTCGGCGGCTGGCGTCGCGACCCCGCTCACAGGTGCTCCTTGCCCTCGTTGGGGACGCTCTCGAGCGCGCTCACCATCGGGCAGGTCGAGGTGTCGATGCGCACGCTGCGGCGCGCCCAGGCGCAGGCGTTGGCGACGATGCGGCGCACGTGCGGGTGATGGTAGGTGGGGTAGGTTTCGTGGCCGGGCTGGAAGTACACCACGCGGCCGTGCCCACGGCGCCAGGTGCACAGGCTGCGGAACACCTCACCGCCCTGGAACCACGACAGCATCAGCAGCTCGTCCGGCTCGGGGACGTCGAAGCGCTCGCCGTACATCTCCTCCTGGGCCAACTCGAACATCTCCGGGACGCCCTGCAAGATCGGATGCGACGGCTGCAGGCTCCAGAGCCGCTCCTTCTCGTCGGCCTCGCGCCAGCGGAGCGAGCAGTTGGTGCCCATCACCCGCTTGAAGGGCTTGCTGAAGTGCGCCGAATGCAGCACCACCAGACCCAGACCGGAGAGCACCGCCTGGTGGATCCGCTCGGCCCAGGCGTCGCTCACCTCGGCGTGCGCGAGGTGCCCCCACCACACCAGCACGTCGCTCTCTGCCAGGA
>SKMG01000326.1 GCA_007121175.1 Trueperaceae bacterium
CTCACGTCGACGACCGGGCCCGGCCGGGCTTCGACCCGCTCTTCCAAATACTCGCGGACGGTGCCGGGCACGAAACAGAGGCCGCTCGACGAGCGCTTCCAGGCGACCGACAGCCCTCGATCGACGGCCTCGCTGCGGACCTCTGCCTTCGTCATGTCGCCGAGCGGGAACAGCAGGTACGGCAGGATCCGGCGCGGCAGCGCCCACAGGAAGTAGGTCTGGTCCTTGTCGTCATCGACCCCACGGTGCAGTTCGACGCCGCGCTCACCGTCCACACGCCGCACGTAGTGCCCGGTCGCCACGAAGCTGCACCCCAGGCGCTGGGCGCGCTCGACGGCGTCGCCGAACTTGATCTGCCGGTTGCACCAGACGCACGGGTTCGGCGTGCGACCACTCTCGTAGGAGGGGACGAAGGGGTCGACCACGACCCGCTCGAACAGCGCTCGGGCGTCGAGCAGGTAGAAGGGGATCTCGACGGCGTCGGCGATCCGGCGCGCATCGAAGGCAGCGTCCGGGCTGCAGCAGGTATCGAAGGCGCCGTCGGGCCGCTCATCGGGCCAGAAGCGCAGCATCGCTCCCACCACCTCGAAGCCCTGCTCGACCAGCAGGGCCGCAGCCACCGACGAGTCGACGCCGCCCGACATCGCGGCCAAGACCCGCGGGGGCGATGTATCGGCGCGTGTGACTGAGGTGGCGGGGCGCAGATCCATGACCCTGCAGTGTAGCCGACGGCTCCGAGGCCGCGCGGTAGACTGGGCGTCGGAGGTCGCCGTGAAAGCCATCCGCATCGTCCAGGTCATCGTCCTCGTGCTGCTCGCGGCGTACGTCGCCGTCTTCCATGCGGCCAACCCCGAGACCGTCAGGCTTCCGGGGCTCATTTCGATGCCCGTCGCGATCGTGGTGGCTCTCGGCATGCTGGTGGCGTGGTTCGTCGGCTGGCTGCCGGCGAGGTTACGTATCTGGCGGCTGGAACGGAAGCTCGCGACCGTGCGCTCCGAGCGCGACCGTCTGCTCGATCAGTTGGAGCCTGACGGCCTCGGACCGATCCGTGCGCCGGTCATCCCCGATCGTGCGGAGGCGCGCGTCGCCCACGGCACCGACCGGCGCGGTGACGATCCCAGCGACTACCTGTGAAGGCCCGCCCCCGGGCCGCCGATCCCGCGCCAGCTGGAGCCGCGCTCCCCACGCCCGCGCCGGCTGTAGCCGCGCCCGCCACTCCCGCACCGCCTCGCAGCTATCGCTTGCGCCCGCCCGCGCCGCTGTGGGCGGTCGCACGACTGGTCGACGAGCTGCGCATCCACCCGCTGCTGGCCGCAACCGTGTGGGCTCGCGGGCTGCGCACCGACGCCGCCGAGCGTCTCACCCCGACCCTGGCGCTCGCGCCCATACCAGCGCTGGCCAGCGCCGCCGAACGCCTCGCCGAGGCCATCGCTGGCAATGAACGGATCGTGGTCCACGGGGACTACGACGCCGATGGCATCACCGCGACCGCCATCCTGACGCGCGGTCTACGCGCTGTCGGTGCGGCCGTCACCCCCTTCGTGCCGGACCGCCTGGGGGACGGCTACGGGATCCATCCCGACCGCATCGCTGCCCATGCCGCCGCTGCCGATCTGCTCGTCACCGTCGATTGCGGCATCAACGATCTGGCGCAGGTCGCGGCGCTGCGCGCCGCCGGCGTCGACGTCATCGTCAGCGATCACCACCTCGCCGGGGCGGTCCGCCCGGACGCGCTCGTGGTGCATCCGCACGACGGTAGCGGTACTGCGGACCTCACCGGAGCCGGCGTCGCCTACCACATGCTATGGGCCCTGCACGAGCGGCTCGGCCTCGGGCCGCCGCTCGAGCTCGCCGACTTAGCGGCGCTCGGGACCATCGCCGACGTCGCACCGCTGCTCGGCCCGAACCGCGCCCTCGCGCAGGTGGGCCTCGAGCGCCTAGCCGACTCTCAGCACCCCGGGCTGCGGGCGCTGGTGGCGCTGACCAAGCTCCGCCGGCCGCTCACCGCGCGCCAGGTCGCCTTCGTGCTCGGACCACGGTTGAACGCGCCGGGCCGGATGGGTCGGGCCGAGCTGGCGCTCGAACTGCTCCTCACCGCCGACGAGCGCCGCGGACGCGTTGTGGCCACCCTGCTCGAGAGCCTGAACGAGGAGCGCCGGGGGCTCCAGGAGCAGATGCTCGAGCAAGCGCTCTCTCTCGCCGACGACGCGCCCGCCCTGGTGTTGCGCCATCCCGACTGGCACCCCGGCGTGATGGGCATCGTCGCCAGCCAGGTGCTGGAGCGCTGTCACAAGCCGACCTTCGTGGTCGCGGGGGGCAAGGGGAGCGTTCGCTCGGTCGCCGGCATCTCGGCGGTGGCGGCGCTCGACGCAGCCAGCGCCCACCTCACGCGCTGGGGTGGCCATGCTGCAGCCGCAGGGTTCGCGCTCGACGAGAGGCACTTCGACGCCTTCCGCGAGGCGGTCTGCGCTTACGTCGCAGGGATCGAGGTGCCGCCGCCCAGCCTGCTGGCCGACGCGGTGCTGCATCCGGGCCAGATCGATGCCGACCTCTACCGGGGGCTCGAAGCGCTCGAGCCGTACGGACACGGTCACCCCGAACCGCTCTTCGCGCTCACCGCGCGCCTCGACGGGGTGCGGGCGATGGGTCAGGGGGAGAAGCACCTCCAGACCAGCGTGCAGGGGGTGCGCGCGGTCGGCTGGAGCATGGGCCACCTCTGCGACCGCTGGCGGACCGGCGACGACGCCTTGGGCGTGGCGACGCTGGCCGCCTCGACCTGGCAGGGACGCACCGCGATCGAGCTCCGCCTGGTCGACCTGGCTCGGGCCGGGACTCTGCGCCTGGCGACCGATCCGGCCGACGAGCTCGCGGCCTGGCCGGCTGTGACGCCTGGCGAACTGCGGCTGGGCGCGCCGCCAGCCGGCATTGCCGCCGCTCGGGTGGTGCGGGCGATCGAGCCGACCGACGACGACCCGCTGGCACCGCTCGGCGCTGCACTGCGAGCCGGCGGTGTGGTCTACCTCGATCTCGGTGACGAGGTCCAGGCCCGCCTCAGGCTGCAGGCGCGCGAGTACCCGGGCGTGGCCGAGGCCCGCGAGGCCTTCGTGTACCGCATGCGGGGCCGGCCCTGGCCCTGGAACGGCCTCCTGTCGCAGCGCCTCGAGCGCGTCCTGCGTGAGCTCGACGTGGTCGACGAGCGGGGCCGTGCGCGCGTCGGACGCCGGGTCGAGCCGCTGAGCGCCCCCACCCTGCGCGCCGCCCTGGTGATCCGGCATGCGCTCGAGAGCGCCGCTTCGCTGCTCGAGGCGCTGCCGCCCGA
>SKMG01000440.1 GCA_007121175.1 Trueperaceae bacterium
AGGCCGACGCCGCGCTGTTGCTGGCCGACGCGGCGCGCGGGGGCGCGGCGCTGGCCGCGGCAGACGCCCGCGATCTCGGCGGCGTCCGGGGGCGCTGCGAACTCCTGCGCCGGGCCCTCGAGCGAGTTCGGTGATCCTTTCACCGCCGCAGTTTCGACGCGAGGGACGAGCGTCGCGTGGGCGACGTGCGTCAGATACCTTACCGCCCGCTGATCGCGCCTGGTGTTGACTGACGCCATGGATTGGGAACTGCCCGTCATCGCGTTGCGCACGCAGGTCGTGCTGCCGCGCACCCTCGAGAACGTCGACGTTGGCCGCCCGAAGTCGAAGCGCGCACTCGAAGAGGCCCAGGCCGGCGACAATCGCGTCCTCTTGGTCGTGCAACGCGAGCCGCGGGTGGACGATCCCGGACCCGAAGAGCTCTATGCCGTCGGCACCATGTGCGTCGTGAAGCAGGTCATCCGGTTGCCTGACGACACCCTCCAGGTGCTGGTGGAGGGGCGCGAGCGCGCGCGCATCGAGGACTACTTGCCCGGACCGACGCTCCGCGCGCGCGTCACCACCATCGCGGAGTCGACCACCGGACGCTCGAGCTCCGAGGTCGCGGCGGTGGTCGACCAGGTCAAGAGCGTGTTCGGCGACTACGCGCAGCAGAACAAGAACCTGCGGCTCGACTCGTTCCACCTCGAGAACCTCAAGAGCCTCAAGGAACCCGGACCGTTGGCTGACGTCATCGCCAAGTACGCCACCTGGGAACCGGCCGACAAGCAGGCCGTGCTGGAGGAGGCCAACGCGGTGGCGCGCCTCGAGTCGGTGCTCGGCTTCCTGTCGCGCGATCTCGACCGCTTCGACACCGAGAAGCAGATCAGCGCGCGGGTGAAGCAGCAGATGGACGCCAACCAGCGCGAGTACTACCTGCGCGAGCAGATGAAGGCGATCCAGCGCGAGCTCGGCAGCGACGACGCGTCGGAGGCCGAGGAGCTGCGCTCGCGCATCGAGGAGAAGAACCTCCCGGAGCACGCCAAGGCGCGCGCCATCAAGGAGGTCGAACGCCTCGAGAAGATGGCGGGCGGCTCGCCCGAGGCGACCGTGGTGCGTACCTACCTCGACGTCCTGCTCGATCTGCCCTGGACCGAGCGCGACGACGAGACGCTCGACATCGCCCACACGCACGCGGTGCTCGACGAGGACCACCACGCCCTCGACGAGCCGAAGGAGCGCATCCTGGAGTTCCTCGCCGTGCGCCAGCTCACCAAGGACCGCGACGGCGCCGACTACAAGGCACCGATCTTGTGCCTGGTCGGGCCGCCCGGCGTGGGCAAGACCTCGCTCGGCAAGTCGATCGCGCGCAGCATGGGCCGCGCCTTCGTGCGCATGAGCCTAGGTGGGGTGCGTGACGAGGCCGAGATCCGCGGCCACCGCCGTACCTACATCGGCTCGCTGCCCGGGCGCATCGTCCAGGGGATGAAGACCGCTGGCAAGGTGAACCCGGTCTTCCTGCTCGACGAGGTCGACAAGATGACCGCGGACTTCCGCGGCGACCCGTCCTCGGCGCTGCTCGAGGTGCTCGACCCGGAGCAGAACGACACCTTCACCGACCACTACCTCGAGATCCCGTACGACCTCTCGAAGGTGATGTTCATCACCACCGCGAACACCACCGCGACGATCCCACGGCCGCTGCTCGACCGCATGGAGCTCATCCAGATCCCGGGCTACACGCTCCCGGAGAAGTTGGCGATCGCGCGCCGTTACCGGATCCCGCGCCAGCTGACCGACCACGGCCTCGAGGACCGCATGACCATCGGCGACGACGCGGTGCAGCGCATCGTGACGGAGTACACGCGCGAGGCCGGGGTGCGCACCATGGACCGGCTCATCGCCAAGGTCGCGCGCAAGACCGCCAAGGCCTTCCTGGAGAAGCCCTGGGAGGACTCGCGGGCGGTCGACGCCACCCTGGTGCGCGAGCTGCTCGGGGTGCCGCCGTACCGCGACGAGGTGGCCGAGAAGCAGCCTCAGGTGGGCCTCACGCACGGTCTCGCCTGGACCTCGATCGGCGGCGTCACGCTCGACATCGAGGTGGTGTCGGTGCCCGGCAAGGGCAAGGTGGCGCTCACCGGTCAACTCGGCGAGGTGATGAAGGAGAGCGCTCAGGCGGCGATCGCCTACCTCCGCAACCACGCCGCGGACTACGGCTTGCCGGCGGACTTCCACGAGAGCCGCGACCTGCACGTCCACGTGCTCGAGGGCGCCACGCCCAAGGACGGCCCGTCGGCCGGGATCGCCATCGCGACCGCGGTGGTGAGCGCCCTCACGGGTCGACCGGTGCGCGGCGACGTCGCCCTCACCGGCGAGATCACGCTGCGCGGTCGGGTGCTGGCCATCGGCGGCGTCAAGGAGAAGCTGCTCGCCGCCCACCAGGCGGGCATCGGGCGCGTGATCCTGCCCGAAGCCAACGAGGCCAACCTCGAGGACGTACCGGTCGAGATCTTGTCGAAGCTCCACGTCAGCACGGTCAAGGACTTCGGCCAGGTGCTGAAGATCATGCTCGAGAGCGACGACTCCAGCGTCTACGAGCCGCCGCCTGCCAGCGAGGGGCGCTCGGCGGGTACCGCGACCTCGAGCCGCGCCCTGGCCTGACCCGAGCGAGCCCGCGCGTCGAGGCCGAGGCGCGGGCGAACCCCTCACCGCGAGCTCCGCGCCGCGCTCAGCCCGCCTGCTCGGAAACGCCGACCAGGCCGCGATGCTGCAGCGCGTGTAAGCGGGCGTAGCGTCCCCCCAGGGCGAGCAGGGTGGCATGGTCGCCCTGCTCGACCACCTTTCCAGCCTCCAGCACCGCGATGTCGTCGGCCTCGCGCACCGTGGCGAGGCGGTGCGCGATCACCAGCGTGGTGACGCCGCCAGCGGGTAAGCGACCGGCGAGGGCCTCCTGCACCAGCGCCTCGGCCTCGGCGTCGAGGTGCGAGGTGGCCTCGTCGAGGACCAGCACCCGGGCGCCGCGCAGCAGCGCGCGGGCGATGGCCAGCCGCTGCCGCTGACCGCCCGAGAGCTTCACCCCCCGTTCGCCGACCTCGGTGTAGACCCCCTGGGGCAGCTCGCGCACGAAGGCCCAGGCGCCAGCCTGCACCAGCGAGCGCCGCACGGCCTCCTCGTCGCGATCGGCGCTACCGTAGCGCACGTTGTCGAGGACGCTGCCCGAGAACACCGTCGGCTCCTGCGGCACCAGCGCGATGGCCCGGCGCAGCGCGTGCAGCTCGAGCTCGCGCAGATCGACGCCGCCGAGGCTGATCGACCCCTCGTC
>SKMG01000248.1 GCA_007121175.1 Trueperaceae bacterium
CGAGCTGCCCGGCGCCCAGCGCTCGTCGAAGGCGGCACGGCCGCGATATCGTGACGTCATGAGCAACCAGCCGGTCGAAATCCTCAACTTCGTCGGCGGCGCCTGGACGCGCCCCGACGGCGCCCCCACGCTCGACGTCGTTGATCCCGCCACCACCGAGCACCTCGCGAAGGTGCCGCTCACTCCCGGCGAGGTCGTCGACCAGGCCGTCACGGCCGCGCACGCGGCGTTTCCGGCCTGGCGCGAGACGCCGGTGGTGGAACGCGTCCAGCCCCTCTACCGGCTGAAGGCACTGATGGAGCGGGACCTCGACGAGCTCGCGCGTTTGATCGTGCGCGAGAACGGCAAGACGCTCGCGGAGGCGTACGGCGAGATGCAGCGTGCCATCGAGAACGTCGAGGTGGCGTGCGGTATGCCGACGCTGATCCAGGGCTGGAACAACGAGGACATCGCGCGCGGCATCGACGAACACCTGTTCCGCCAGCCGCTCGGGGTGGTCATGGCGATCACGCCGTTCAACTTCCCCGGCATGATCCCGTTCTGGTTCTTGCCCTATGGGGTCGCGGCGGGCAACTGCTTCATCGTCAAGCCCAGCGAGCGCGTACCGATGACCATGCAGCACGTGATGCGCCTGTGCGACGAGGCGGGCTTCCCCCAGGGCGTGATCAGCTTGGTGAACGGCGGGCGCGAGACGGTCGAGGCGCTCATCGACCACCCGCTGGTGCGGGCCGTCTCCTTCGTCGGCAGCACCCCGGTGGCCAAGGCCGTCTACACGCGCGCCACCGCCAACGGCAAGCGGGCGCAGTGCCAGGGGGGCGCCAAGAACCCGGCCATCGTCCTGCCCGACGCCGACATGGACATGAGCACGCGCATCTTGGCCGACAGCCTGTTCGGTTGTGCCGGCCAGCGCTGCCTGGCGACCAGCACCGTCATCACGGTCGGCGAGGCGAGAGGGCCGTTCAGCGAACGGATTCGCCACGACGCCAGCACTCGGCGCGTCGGCCATGGCCTCGACGAGGGCGTCCAGATGGGTCCCGTCATCAGCGCCGCCAGCAAGGAGCGCATCGAGGCCCTGCTCGACGTGGGCCGGCGGGAGGGCGACGAGATCGTCGTCGACGGACGCGGCAAGCCGGTCGACGGCTACGCCGAGGGCTACTTCATCCACCCCACCGTCGTCGCCCCCGCCGATCCGCGCGGCACGCTCGCACACACCGAGATCTTCGGTCCGGTGCTCACGATGTTCCACGCCGAGAGCCTCGACGACGCCATCACCATGGCCAACGACCGCGCCTTCGGCAACCAGGCCTGCCTGTTCACCAGCAGCGGCGCCGCGGCGCGCGAGTTCCGCTACCGGGTCGACGCGGGCAACGTCGGCATCAACTTGGGCGTCGCCGCCCCGATGGCCTTCTACCCCTTCAGCGGTTGGAACGACTCGTTCTTCGGCGACCTCCACGGACAGGGACGGCACGCCGTGGAGTTCTACACCAACACCAAGGTGGTCATCGAGCGCTGGCCCAGCGCCTGGACCCGCAGGTTCTGAACGTCTCTCGTTCGATGGGGTCGTGCCTGCCGGCGAGCGGTTTGTGTGGCCCGCGGATCGTGAACCCGACTCAGCCGAAGTAGGCTCGCACGGCCGCCTCGACCGGCCGCTCACCTCCCGGCAAGAGGTGCCCCACGGCGCCGCTGGCGGCGGGAAGCGTCCAGGCGTGCGCGAGCTCGACCTGCGCGTCCTTGACGTTGCCCTCGAACCGAAGCATCGCGCTGGGCACGACCGGCGTCCACCAGCGCGGGTTGGCAGCGTCGGTCAGGGGCACCGCGATCGGCTCCCCGTGCACCGACTCGCCGATCACCAGCCACGGCCGTAGACGGCTGCCGGCGTAGACCGTCGAGAGCGGGCCGTCGGCGTCCTCATGCAGCAAGGAGCCGGGCCGCACGATGTCCCAGAGGCGGTCGCCCCAGAGGAGGTGCGCGCGACAGTTGGCCCGGGCGTCCGGTTCGATGGGCCCCTCGACGACCACCAGGAGGTCTTCGCCCAGGGCGCCGAGCCAGGTGAGCTCGCCGGCCACGAACTGCGCGACCTGGGTATGGCGACTCCGGGGCGCGCGTAGGGCGGCCGGGTGGACCACCACGATCAGGTCGCCGTCGGGAGGGGTGAAGCGCAGCGCTTCGGCCGCCTCCTCGGTCAGGTCGACTCGCGTGCCGGGCGGCAGCGTTGCCATGTGCAACCCCCTCGTGGGCAGAACCGTCAGCGCTGCTCAGCCCGCTCCCTGGCAGGACGGGCAGAAGTACACTGCACCGCCGAGGTACGCCTCTTTGACGATGACGCTCGCGCACCGAGAGCACGGCGTACCAACCGTCCGTCGGCTACAGCGCGTGCGGTAGCCGCCCGGCCGCCCGTAGAGGTCGCGCTCGGTGTCCCTGCCACCGTGCCGTGCCATCTCGCCGAGCGTCTGCCTGACCGCCTCGAACAGCGCTTCGCGCTCACCGGCGTCGAGCGTGCCGACCTTCCGCCGCGGATGGATGCGGGCGGCGTACAGGATGTCCTGCAGCACACCGTTGCCGAGACCCGGCACTCGTTGCTCGGTAGCGAGCAGGGCCTTGGCGCTGAGCTTCTGCAACGCCGGGGCGCCGAGGATGCTGGCGAAGTAGTCACGGTCGAAGGCCTCGGACAGCGGCGACGGGGCCCGCTCGGCGGCCGAGAGGTACGCGCTCTCGAAGGCGCCCTCGGGGTATGCCCACAGGCCGCCGTACATCTGCACCGCGGCGCACAGCGCGGCGCCGTCGTCCCATTCGAGGAGCAGTTGGTGCCTCGCGGGCCGACGCTCGCCGGCTCGCTGCGCTCGCAGCACGACGCCCTCGGCGAAGACCAGGCGAGCACCGTCGAGCGCGATCTGCACGCAGCCACCGCTGCTCGTGACCCGGTCAGCGGTCGTACCCTCGAGGAGGCCGGCGTAGGCCGCCGGATCGCCGCAGAACCAGGCCTGCCGATGCGGCGACTGGTTGGCGATGACACGCACCACGCGCCGGCCGCCGAAGGCCTGGCCGAGCTGTCGCGCCAGCGTGACGGCCTCGGGCAGCTCGATCATCGGCCTTACCTCCCTCGGCCCCGGGGGCGCTCGTGGGGCTGCACGCATCCTGGCACGACCGACATCCTGGCACGACCGAGCCGCCACCGCGCACGAGTTCGCTCCGGCGACGCGAGCGTGCCTGCGTCACCGGAGCGATCATGGTCGTGTCGGCGCCGAGCCGGGCGCTCGGCCCAGGGCTCGGCGCTGAGCTAGCGCCCGATCAACA
>SKMG01000347.1 GCA_007121175.1 Trueperaceae bacterium
CCGACCACCATCGCGTGGCTGCAGTGGCGCTTCGGCGACCGCGGCGAGCAGGTCACGCCGCTGGTGATCGCGGCAGGCAACCTCGGGCCGGTGCTCGGGGCGCCGCTGGTCGGCGTGATCATCGCCGCGACCAGCTCCGAGGTGGTGCCGAGCGCGCTGGCGGGGCTCGGGATCTTGCTGCTCGCGGGCGTGACCGTCACCTGGCTCAGCGGTCGCAGGACCGAGAACGCGTCCGGCCCACCCGGTGGCGGTTGAGGGGGCCGAGCGGCCAGCGAGCGCCGGGCGGGTAAGGCGGTGTCCGGGGCAGCGCCCGGCCGCAGCGCACGTTGCTAGCCTGGTGGCGCGGCATCCGGTTGCTCGGAGGGAGGGAGTCGTCATGCGCATGCGCACGCTGGGACGCAGCGGCCTGCTGGTCGGCGAGCTGTCGCTGGGGGCGATGGTCTTCGGTGAAGAAGGCAAGCGAGGCACGCCCGAGAAGGTGGCGCTCAGCATGATCCGTCAGTTCCTGGATGCCGGCGGCAACTTCATCGACACCGCCGACGTCTACGCCGGCGGGCGCTCGGAAGCGATCGTCGGCAAGGCGCTGCGCGGCCGCCGCGCCGAGGTGGTGCTGGCGACGAAGGTCCGCGGCCGCACTGGGCAGGGGGCCAACGACGTCGGCCTGTCGCGCCGGCATCTGCTGGAGGGTGTGCACGCCAGCCTCGAGCGGCTCGGCACCGATTGGATCGACGTGCTCTACCTGCACCTGTGGGACCCGCTCACGCCGCTGGAGGAGACGCTCACGGCGGTGGACGATCTGGTCCGCCAGGGCGCGGTGCGCTACCTCGGGATCAGCAACTTCACCGCCTGGCAGGCGGCCAAGACCATCGTGCTCGCGCGCGAGCGGGGCTGGGCCGTGCCGCTCGCCGGTCAGTACCAGTACAGCCTGCTCACGCGCGACATCGAGGACGAGTTCGAGGGCCTGTGCCTCTCCGAGGGCCTGGCACTGGTGCCCTGGGGCCCGCTCGGCGGCGGCTTCCTGACAGGCAAGTACCGTCCCGGCGAGCGGCCCGGCGAGGGCCGGGTCGCCACCACGCCCGACCGCGACGAGGAGGCCTGGAGTCGGCGTGCGGTGCCGCGAACCTGGCGGGTGCTCGAGAAGGTCGAGGCGATCGCGTCCGAGACGGGCGCCAGCGCATCGCAGGTGGCGCTCGCCTGGCTGCGCGCCAAGCGGAGCGTCGCCAGTGTGATCTTGGGCGCCCGCACGCCCGAGCAGCTCGCCGACAACCTCGGCGCCGCCGACCTCGACCTGACGCCCGGGCAGGTCGCGCGCCTCGACGGGGTGAGCGCCCTGCCCGAACGCTATCCCTACCGGATGCAGGCGGAGTACGGGGCCCGCGACGACGCCGTCCCGGCGCCCGCCGGCGTAGCCCGGTCCGCGGAGTCGGCTCCAGAAGAGCCCTCACGGCTGGAGGCATTGCCATGACCGACAACCGGACGCTCACTCCGCAGGCGATCGAGGTGGCTGCGTCCCCCGATCTCGTGCTCGCGCAGCACCTGCTCGATACGCTGCGCAGCGCCATGCGACGCCAGCGCTCACTCTGCGAGCGCGCCTTGGCGCAACTCCAGCCAGCCGACTGGCACGTGCGCCTCGACGTCGAGAGCAACTCGGTGGCGATCATCGTCCGTCACCTCGCGGGCAACCTGCGCTCGCGTTGGACGGACTTCCTGACCACCGACGGCGACAAGCCCGAACGCGACCGCGTTGGTGAGTTCACGGTCACGGAGGCCACGGCCGAGCAGCTGATGGCCGAGTGGGACGAGGCCTGGGAGATCGCCTCGGCAACCCTCGAAGCGCTGGTGCCGTCCGATCTTGACCGTACGGTCACCATTCGCGGCGTACCCCACAGCGTCGCCCAGGCGATCGTCCGGAACCTCGAGCACACCGGACAGCACGTCGGCCAGATCGTGTTCTTAGCGAAGCATCTACGGGGTGACGCCTGGCAGGCGCTCTCAATACCGACGCCACGGCGCGAAGCCTGAAGCCGGTCACGCATCCGGCTCCGCGGTGACCGCTGCGAGCACCGCGGCCGGGTCGGCCTCTACGCCGGCGATCGCAAAGGTGTCGCACAGGTTCTGGACGTCGCGGCGGAGCAGCTCGTCCGACTCAGGCGCGGTGCGATCGACCGCCTGCGGGAAGTCGATCACCACCACCTCGCCACGCCACCACAGCAGGTTGTACGTCGAGTAGTCGCCGTGCACCACGCCGAGCCGCCACAGTGCACGTAGCTGCGCCACGCTGCGCCCGAACGCAGCCGCGGCGTCCTCGGCATCGAGCCCGGCATCCGCTAAGCGCGGGGCGGCGCCGGCCTCGTCACCGAGGTAGCGCATGACCACCACGTCGCCGGCCTTCGCCATCGTCCGCGTTCCCGGTCCGACCAGCGGCTCGGGCACACTGAGGCCGGCGCGATGCGCTCGCCACAGCATGCGGTATTCATTGAGCGCCCAGCGCGCGTTGTCGGCCCCGACGCCACGGCGGCCGGCAGCGGCGATCGCCTTCACGGTCGCCCGGTCACGGGTGCGGCGCGTCGGCTGATAGCGCTCGTCGCGCTTGAAGCTGCGCACGCTACGGTCGCGGAAGACCTTCAGCGCGAGTTGGCCCGAAGGTCCCTGGCCGACGTAGATCGTCGCCTCCTTGCCGCTGCGCAGCTCGGCGTCGACGCTGTGCACGATGCCCTTTTCGAGCAGCCAGGCCATCCCGGGCACGGCGCTGCCGTCGCTGCCCAGCGCACCGGCTCGGACCCGGCCGTGGGGCCGACGCCGATCCTTGCGCTTGGCGAACGACTCCTCGGTCGTGTCGATGTCGGGCTTCGGGCGGGGCAGGCGGGCCTCCAGGCGAGAGCGATCTTGGGACGTGCTCGGCCGCACGGTAGGTGTTCGGGAGGGCCGGCGTCAAGCGCTGGCGAGCAGGGGCGGGGCGCCGGACCCACGCCACGGCGGGCATGGCGTCCTGGAGGTGCTCGGCCGGTACCGACCGCGTACGCGCCGAACTCACCGCCCACACGACGGTTCGCACCCACGAGCCGTGCAATCGTGAAACTAGATGGAGCCTCGCGTCTCGACTGCACTGAAGGCCTTGGCGCATGCGCTGCTGACCGCCGAGCAGACCCCGGACTTCTACCGGCGGGCGCTCGAGCACGTTTGCGCGCTGGTGCCGGGCGCCGTGCGGGGCAGCGTGCTGGAGCGCCGAGGCGACGCCTTCGAGCGCCTGGCCACCGCCGGCCCGGACGCCGGCGCCGACCCGCCGAGCGCG
>SKMG01000281.1 GCA_007121175.1 Trueperaceae bacterium
CCCAAGGCGGGCTCCAAGGCGGGCGCCAAGCCGGGCGCCCAGGAGAGCCCTGAGGAGGGCGTCGAGGCAGACACCACCGACGCCCGTGCGGCCCACGCCGAGCCGGCGTCGGAGCAGGATGCGTCCACAGTGCAGGCGGCGGCGAGCAGCGGAGAGCCTGCTGCTCCGGCCACGCACGTCCCGACGAGCGGTTGGCTCGCCGCAGCGCCGATCGTGCAGCTGCTCGAGAGCGGACGGACCGCGGGCTCGGTGGACACGCTCGAGCTCACCGCCGCGTACAACCAGGCCTTGGCGATGACCGGCGTCAGCCAGGACGAGGCCAACTTCGAGGATCTGATGGAGCTCGTCGAGAAGCAGGGCCTCGCGATAGCGGACTTGGCCGAGGACGAGGTGCTCGACGAGGAGGAGATCGGCACCTTCGGCGACGACGAGGACGACGACGAGGACGAGGAACGCAACGAGCGCTTCGAGCGCGAGGAGCTCGAAGCGAGAGCCGAGGCGATGGCCGATGCTCGGGTCAAGACCAACGATCCGGTGCGCCAGTACTTGCAGGAGATCGGCCGCGTGAAGTTGTTGACGCTGGAGGAGGAGATCTCCCTCGCGCGCCGCATCGAGGAGGGTGAGGAGGCACGAGCCGAGCTCGACATCAACGCCGATGCCTACGACGAACGCAACCAGCGACGGCTGAGGCGCGTGGTCGAGGACGGCGATCTCGCCCGGCAGCATCTGATCGAGGCCAACTTGCGCCTGGTGGTGTCGATCGCCAAGAAGTACAACGGCCGCGGCATGAGCTTCCTCGACCTGATCCAGGAGGGCAATCAGGGCCTCATCCGGGCGGTGGAGAAGTTCGAGTACCGGCGCCGCTACAAGTTCAGCACCTACGCGACGTGGTGGATCCGCCAGGCGATCAACCGCGCCATCGCGGATCAGTCGCGCACCATCCGCATCCCGGTGCACATGGTCGAGACGATCAACAAGCTGACCCGTGCCAGCCGCCGCTTGCAGCAGGAGCTGTCACGAGAGCCGACCTACGAGGAGATCGCCGACGCCATGGGCCCGGACTGGAACGCCGAGAAGGTCGAGGAGGCCTTCAAGCTCACGCGCGAGCCGTTCAGCCTCGAGACCCCCATCGGTGACGAGGAGGATAGCTTCTACGGCGACTTCATCCCCGACGAGAACATCGAGTCGCCGGTGGAGCAGGCCAGCAAGATCATCCTCAGCGAGGAGCTCGAGGAGGCGCTCGATAAGCTCAGCGATCGCGAGGCGATGGTGCTCAAGTTGCGCAAGGGGCTCGTCGATGGCCGCGAGCACACGCTCGAGGAGGTCGGCAGCCACTTCGGCGTCACCCGGGAGCGCATCCGCCAGATCGAGAACAAGGCGCTACGGAAGCTCAAGTACCACGAGAGCCGGACCCGAAAGCTGCGGGACTTCCTCGACTGACGCCGCTGGACCGCCGTCGGGCGCGCGACTGGGCACAGCGAACCGGCCAGCGTCGCCGAATCCCGGTTCCTCGACACCGACGTCCACTGCGCGCCCTCGGTTCCCGGCGGACCGGGGGCGCCGTTTCGCTACCATGGTGCGATGATCACCCCGCCAGGAGCCCGCCGCGGAGACACGAGGCATCGCCGCGGCCGCGGCCGCCGCATCGTCCGCGGTGTCGTCGTGCTCGTCCTCCTCCTCGCGATCGCCTACGGGATCGCCTGGAGCCTCGCCGAGCCGCGTCCCCTCCACCCCTATCACACCGAGTTCCTCGGTCCCGGCCCGCACGTGATCGCGCATCAAGGAGGCGATCACCTGTGGCCGGGCAACACCATGGAAGCGTTCGCGGGTGCGCAGGCGCTGGGCGTGGACGTGCTCGAGCTCGACGTGCACGTGAGCGCAGACGGCGAGGTCGTGGTGATCCATGACGATACGGTCGACCGCACCAGCGACGGCCGCGGTGCCGTCGCAGAGCTCACGCTCCTCGAACTCCAGGCGCTCGACTTCGGCTACCGCTGGCGGCCTGCCGGCGGCCCCGCCACCGAGTTCCCGTACCGCGGCAGCGGATTGACCATCCCGACGCTCCGCGAGGTCCTGGAGGCGTTTCCCGAAACGGCGGTGAACATCGAGCTGAAGCCGGACGACACGCGCCTGGTGGCCATCACCTGCGATCTCATCCGAGAGTTGGGGCGCGAGCGAACGGTGATGGTGGCCTCCTTCGTCGACCGCAACCTCCGCGACTTCCGCACCCGCTGCCCGGAGGTCGCCACCTCCGCCGGAAGTATCGAGGCTACGGTCTTCGTGGTCCTCGACGTGGTCCGCCTCGGTCACCTCTACCGGCCGCCGGCCGAGGCATTCCAGGTGCCGGTCCGGCGGGCCGGCATCGAGATCGTGACCGAACGGTCGCTGCGCACGCTACGGGAGCGCCAGGTGCAGGTCGACGTCTGGACGGTCAACGACGAGGCGGAGATGCGGAGGCTGCTCGAGTTGGGCGCCGGAGGCCTGATCACCGACAGGCCGGACCTGGCGCTGGGCCTCTTAGGGCGTTGAGTTCCCCGGTTCAGCACCTGGCGCCCGCCCCCGCTCAGTGCCGCTAAGGCTCGCGGTCTTCGCGCCGCAGGCGGGCGGCCCGCGCCCGTAGCGTCTCGCGCCAGTCGGGCAGCAACCCCGGCGCCTCGGCAGCGGCCTCCAGGGCGTCGGTGTCGACCGCCTCCCCGTAGCGCAGCCCGTTGAGCCGGAGCACGCTCAGCGCGCCCTCGAGACGGACGAGCAGGCGGCCTTGGTCGCCCTCTTCGATGACGCCGGGCTCGAGCACGCGCAGGTACCAGCCCGTCCAGCCCGTATCGATCAAGTCGTTCGTCAGGCGACTTTCGCCGGTGAACGCCGCCGGCTTGTGGCACGGCACGCGCGGCTGGCTCACCTGCACCAGTGCCGTCCCCAGGGCGATCACGTCACCGACGCAGGTGCTCTGCTCGTCCACCCCCGCCACCAGCAGGTTCTCGCCGAACGCCGGGCGTCGCAGGTCGCTGCCATAGCGCTCTCGCCAGGCGTCGTAGCGGCTCGCTGGATAGACGCAGACGGCCTTCTCGATGCCGCCGTGGTTGCGCCGGTCGGCCACGGTGTCGCCCTCGAAGCCCTCCCGACCCAGCGACAGCGGCGAGCGCGAGCGCGCCTTGTCGATCGCGGAGGGTTCGCGCTCGCCGGCGTGCTCGACCCAACCCACGAGGCCGTGACGGAGCTCACTGACGCTGAAGGTGTACATCGCCACAGGGTAGCGCGCCGCCTCGTGCCGAGCCGCTCG
>SKMG01000343.1 GCA_007121175.1 Trueperaceae bacterium
GAAGACATGATCGTCCACCACATGGGGGCAGTGCGGGACGCGCAAGCACTGCTGTCCCAGGGCCTCGCCGAGCACGAGGACGTGGCCGACCTCGCGCGCCGCATCGTGAGCGAGCAGCGACGCGAGATGCAGCTGATGCGCGACTGGCTCGTCTCCTGGTTCGAGGCCGATCCCATGCCGGGCATGATGCAGCGCCAGCCAGCTGACGAGGCGCAGAACGACGATCGCGACAGCGTCGGCGTCGCCGGCCGCCAGCGCGACCCCATGGGTATGGGCACGATGCCAGGCATGCATGGCATGCCCGGGATGGGCGGCATGCGTCCGGGCGCCATGCCCATGGGCATGCAGATGCGCGGCATGATGCCGTGCCCTGGCCCGATGGGCATGGGCATGCGCGGCATGGGCATGCACGGCATGGGCATGCACGGCATGGGCATGGGCGGTATGGGCATGCGCGGCATGGAGATGCCCATGCCCGGGATGCACCCCTTCGAGGATCCGGGGATGCCTGGCGCGGTCGGCTACCCGCCCCACGTGCTCGTTGCGCTGGCCCGCGCATTCCTGGCCGGGGAGGGCGTCGCGGCCGATGAGATCGAAGTGGACGAGATCCGCACGACCTTCGAGATCGTCGTCCGTCACGGCGACGCCGAGCGGGTCCTGGTGATCGACGCCAACACGGGTCGCGTCAGGGAGTCGACCGACCGGTAACCTTCGCTGGCACACCGCCGCCGGTTGCCCTCGAGCAGCGCCTACCAGCGCCCTATGCGCCTTACGGGGCCTCTCGCGTCTCAGCGTCGCGAGGGGCCCCGCGTCAGTGCTCCCTCAGCGCACGCTCCCGGCGGCGGCCTCGGCGCTGCGCAGGAGCTCACCGGAGCGGACCAGCTCGCGGACCTTCGCGAGACCGGGCTGCAGGTACTCGTCGTGCTCCAGGTGGGGAAGGGTGGCACGCACTCGCTGATGCGCGGCGTGGGCGCCGACGCCCGGGCGCAGGCCGGCACGGAAGTCGAGCGCTTGCGCCGCCGACATCACCTCGATGGCGACCACCCAGGTGGCGTTCTCGAGCACCATGCGAGCCTGACGGCAGGCGATCGTCCCCATCGAGACGTGATCCTCCTGGTTGGCGCTGGTGGGGATGGAGTCGACCGAGGCGGGATGGGCCAGCACCTTGTTCTCGCTCACCAAGGCCGCGGCGGTGTACTGGCTGATCATGAGGCCCGAGTTCAGGCCACCGTCGACCGCCAGGAAGGCCGGCAGGCCCGACAGTGCCGGGTTCAGCATCTGCTCGACCCGGCGCTCGGCGATGTTGGCTAGCTCGGCGAGCGCGAGCGTCGCATGATCCGCAGCCAGCGCCAGCGGTTCGCCGTGGAAGTTGCCAGCCGAGATCGCGCGCTCCTCGGCCACCACGAGGAGCGGATTGTCGGTCACGGAGTCGAACTCGATCTCCACGACCCGTCGCACGTAGGCGAGCGCGTCGCGGACCGCGCCGTGCACCTGCGGCACAGCGCGCAGCGAGTAGGCGTCTTGCACCTTGTCGCAGTCCGCATGCGATGCGTTCAGCGGCGAGTCGTACAGCAGCGCTCGCATGTTCGCCGCCACCAGCGCGGCCCCCGGGTGCGGCCTGAGCCGGGTCACCGCCTCGTCGAACGGCCGGTGACTACCCTTGAGAGCCTCGACGCTCATCGACGCGGCCACGTCTGCGCTCCGCATGAGCACCTCGGCGTCGATGACCACCAGCGCCAAGAGGCTCGCCATGGCCTGGGTTCCGTTGACGAGCGCGAGCCCCTCCTTGGCGGCGAGCACGAGCGGCTCGATGCCGATGTCCCCCAGCACCTCCGCGCTGGGGCGCACGGCGCCGCGGAACTCGACCTCGCCCTCGCCGATCAGTGCCAGCGCCATGTGGGCCAGCGGCGCGAGGTCGCCGGAGGCGCCGACCGAGCCTTGCGACGGCACCACGGGGTGCACGCCGTCGTTGAGGAAGGTCAGCAGTCGCTCGAGCAACACCACCCTCACGCCGGAGGCCCCGATGGCCAGCGACTGCGCCCGCAGCAGCAGCATGCCGCGCACGACCTCGACGGGGAAGGGCTCACCGACGCCGATGGCGTGCGACACGATCAGATTGCGCTGCAGGGCCCGCAGCTCGCCGGGCGCGATACGAACCGCCTCGAAGCGGCCGAAGCCCGTGTTGACGCCGTACACGGGACCGGCGGCAGTCGGGCCTGACCAGCCGCCGGCCACGGCTTCGCCCAGACCGCCGTCGCATGCCGGGTTCCCTTCGCCGCCCGGGTTCCCTTCGCCGCCCGGGTTCCCTTCGCCGCCCGGGTTCCCTTCGCCGATCATGCGCTCCACGAGGGCGCGGGCCGCCTCGACGCGCCGCCGTGCCGCCTCGGCGAGCGACACACGCGCGCCGCCTCGCACCACGGCCTCGAAGTCCTCCAAGGTCAAGTGGTCGTCGATGAGCACGTCGGCGGGCACAGCCGGCTCTCCGGCGCGGCTCACGGTGAGCCGTCCTCGACGCCGGCCACCGCGCTGCCGGGCGCGAGACGAACACCCCCCGCGTACGTCTCGAGCGGTCCCGGCCCACCGAGGCCGTGCGGGAGGGCGCGCCAGTCGCCCTCGGGCAGCACCACCAGGTTGGCCCGCGCCCCGACGCCCAGCCAGCCGACGTCGGCGAGTCCTAGCGCCGCCGCCGCGTTCGCCGTGGCCGCCACCAACGCTTCGGCGGGCCGCAGCCGGTTGATGCGCAGGCTCAGAGCCAGCGCCAGCGCGCTCGAGAACAGCGGGCTCGAGCCCGGGTTGAGGTCGGTCGCCAGCGCCACGGGCACGCCGGCGTCGATCAGCGCACGGCCGGGCGCCGGCGGCAGACCGAGCTCGAGCGAGGCGCCTGGCAACAGCGTCGCGACGCTGGTCGACTGCCTCAGTTGGTCGATCTGCTCGACGCCGGCCGCCTCGAGGTGATCGACCGAGCGCGCTCCGAACCGGACCGCGAGCTCGACACCTCCGATGGCGTGGAACTGGTCGGTGTGCAAGGCGAGGTCGAAGCCGTGGGCCTGCCCCGCTCGCACGATCCGTTCGGCCTCGCCGAGGCCGAAGGCCTCGCGTTCGATGAAGACGTCGAGCCGAGCAGCCAGAGCGCGCGACGCAACCTCGGGGATCAAGCGCTCGACGACGGCGCGCACGTGCCCAGCGCGATCGTCAGCGTCCGGGACGTGGATCAGCAGCGTCGGCACCACCCGCACGGCGGCCGCGTTGCGCAGCTCGTCGATCACC